>CAKQEE010000046.1 GCA_934230055.1 uncultured Clostridia bacterium | reverse complement strand
CCTTTATACCTGCCTTTTTCGCAGAAAAAACGAGCTTTGTGCAGAGCGGATTGTAAACGCAATCGAAAACCGCTTCGAGTTTAGGAAAAGCTTTTATATCTGCGGGCATTTCTTCGGCATTCGGGAACATTCCCACGGGTGTTGCGTTTATTAAAATTTCCGTATCCGTAAGGCGGAAATAGTTATCGAAATTCACTTCGCCTTTTCTCGTGACGGAATAAATCTTTTTCGCGCCCGCTTCCGATAAAAAAGTCTTCGCCGCCGCCGCCGCGCCGCCGCCGCCGAGAATACAGGCAACCTTTTCGCTAATTGATACGCCCATTCTTTTAAAGGCGTATTTAAGCCCGCCTACGTCCGTATTGTATCCGTAAAGCCCGTCTGCCCGTTTTACAACCGTGTTCACCGCGCCGACGGCTTTCGCCTCTTTTGAAACGCCTTTTAGGTAGGGCATTACGGCTGTTTTATAAGGAATAGTAACGTTAAACCCGTCGTACCCCTCACCCCGCTCGCACGCTTTGCAAAAGCTTTCCGTTTCGTTTTCTTTCAGCTCTATGAGTTTATAGGAAAGCCCGCGTTTTTCGTGAATGACAGCCGAGTAGCTATGCCCCAGCTTTTTGCCTATCAGCGCGTATTTCATAACGTTTCGCAGTAGCTACCGAGGAATACGAACTTATCGGAGCCGTTTTCCAAGTCGGAAATAAGTCTTAAAACGTTTTCGTCCGTAACGTCGCCCTCGAAATCGAAATAGAAAGTGAACTCAAAGCCTGCGGTCGGGCGGGATTCTATTTTGGTAAGGTTAAGCCCCAAAGCGTAGAAGCTTCCGAGTATGCGATTAAGACTGCCGGGGGTGTGCGCGAGGTTTGTCATAACGCTTATTTTGTTCGCGCCCTTATAAATTTTTAAATCCTTGGTGATGAGAATAAAGCGGGTGTAGTTGCCGTCGCTGTCCTCCGCGTTTTTGTTAAGAATTTCCAGCCCGTAACGCTCCGCCGAACGCACCGAGCAAAGCGCGGCAACGCTTTTATCTCCCGCCTCGGCAACCGCTGCCGCCGCAACCGCCGTGTTTTCCGAGACCTCCGTTTTTACGCCGAGAGTTTTTAAGTATTTTTGGCATTGAGAAAGTGCCTGCGGGTGCGAAACCACCTTTTTAATATCGGAAAGCTTTGCGCCCTTAACCGCCGCAAGGCAATGCTCTATTCTTATTCTCACGCTTTTCACTATGGAAAAACGATATTTTTTCATAAGGTCGTATACTTCGGACACCGAACCCGCGGCGCTGTTTTCTATGGGAAGCACGCCGAATTCGCAAAGTCCTTTATCCACGGCGGAAAAAACGCCCTCGAAGTTTTTGAAATAAGTTACGTCCGGCACGGCGAAAAGCTTTTCCGCCGCAAGTCCGCTGTTCGCGCCGTAAACGCCTTGGCACGCCGCCGAACCGCTTACGGGAAAAACTGGCAAGCCGTTTTTAATAAGCTCGCGTATGTTTTCCTCGGTTTCGGAACGTTTGGTCATAAACCTGTTCTGATAGGCTTTGCCTGTGGCGAAAATCGTTTCGTAAAGCTCTTTTATATAAAGCTTCATATCTTCGGGAACCTGCTCCGTAAGGCGGTAAATCACCTTTTTTTCGCGTTCCGCGTCGAAAACGGGCATTCCGAGCTTCGCTTTTTCTTCCGCTATCTTTTCCGAAACGGCAAGCCTTTTTTCATAAAGCCTTAACATTTCGTCGTCGATAGAGTTTATCTCTTTTCTTAAAGTCTCTAATCCTTCGCTGTTTGCTTCCATAATATATCTCCGATTTTTATAAAATTTCGTCAATTATCGCAATCGCCGCCGCGCTTTCCGCGCACGGTACCGCCCTAGGCACAATGCACGCGTCATGCCGACCTTTTATTTTTATCTTTACGTTTTCCTTTTTGATTAAGTCTATCGTTTCCTGCTCTTTGTAAATAGAAGGCGTGGGGCGCAACGCGACGGAAAAGGTTATCGGCGCGCCGTTCGCTATACCGCCGTTTATCCCGCCCGCGCGGAACGAACGAAATTTCACCTCGCCTTCGTCGTCGTAATAAAGCGCGTCGTTCGCTTCGCTTCCGCGCATCTTCGCAAAATCGAAGCCCGCTCCGAATTCCACGCCCTTTACCGCAGGTATCGCGTATAACAGTTGCGAAATTTTACCTTCCAGCCCGCCGAAAAGATTATCGCCCGCGCCTTTTACGCCCGTGATAACGCAATCTATTCTGCCGCCCAAAGAATCCCCTTCCGCCGCCGCGCTTTTAATTTTTTCAAGTATCTCCGCTTTGTTTTTCAGCGAAGGGAAATCCCCCGCGCGGAGCTTTTCTATCTCTTCTGCGGAAAGGAGCTTTTCTTTATAAGAGCCGCCCGAAACGCCGCCGACTTCCGAAACGAACGCCGCAATGCGCACCCCGAGCGTTTCTAAATATTCTTTCGCTATTCCGCCCGCAACGCAAAGCGCGGCGGTGAGCCGCCCCGAAAATCTTCCCCCGCCCGAAAAGTCGAGCGCGCCGTCTTTAAGGTGCCACGCGTAATCCGCATGAGAGGGGCGCGGCTTGCCGTAAAGCTCGTTATAATCGCCGCTTTTTCTGTCCGTGTTCAAAATTTCCGCATACCACTCGGAAGGCAGGGCGCAGTCCGAAATTTCGCTCCCGTCCGCACGGTAAAATATCGGCTCGTCGGGTTCTCTTCTCTTTGTGGAAAACACCGAAAGAGAGGGTTTTCTTCTATCCGCAAACTCTTTTAATTTTTGCGCGGAATAGATGAATTCGGGAAAGCCCTTCACGCGGACGCCTATTTTTTCCGCGTGGGATTCGCCGTATATTTCCACTTCCGTTTTTCGCCCTTTAAATACAGACATTTACCTTGCCTCCGAGCCTTATTATATCGTTAAAAAATTCGGGATAAGATTTCGCCGCAGCTTCCGCGCCGCAAATTTCGGAACCGCCCGCCGCACCGAGCGCGATAACCGCCGCGGACATAACCGTTCTGTGGTCGTTCCCGCCGGAAAACGCCGCGCCCTCAGGGCTTCCGCCCTCTATCGTTATCGTTCCGCCGCGGCTTTCCGAATATTCCGCTTTTATCCCGGCCGCGGCAAGGGTATTTATTATCGCGGCAATTCTGTCGCTTTCTTTTATCCTTAACCTGTCCGCCGAATAAAGCACCGTTTTGCCATTTGCGAAAGCCGCCACCGCAGCTATCGCCTGCGCAAGGTCGGGAACGTCTTTCAAATCTACCTCTATGCCGTTAAGTTCGCGTTTTTTTACGCGAACGCCGTTTTTACGCTCGCCGTTATCGCTACCGTTCTCGCCGCCGCGTCTATCGCCGCCATTTTCGTCGCCGCCGAAAAATTCCGTTTCCGCGCCGAAGCTTTTTAATATTTCTATAATTGCAAAATCGCCCTGTTCGGAAGAGGAGGTAAGCCCCGTAACGGAAACTTCGCCGCAAACTGCCGCCGCGCACAACGGAAAAGCCGCGCCCGACCAGTCGCCTTCCGTAAAAAACTCGTTTTCACAAGCGTTAAAGCCCGATTTTATCTTAAAAACGTTTTTCTCCCTTTCTATCCGCACGCCGAATTTTTTAAGCACGTCTATCGTTATTTCCACGTAGCCGCGGCTGACTTCCTTTCCCGTTACGGTAAGGCTTCCGCCGCCGAGACAGGACAGCGCAAACAACATTCCCGTTATATATTGCGAACTTTCCGAACCTTCTATCTCGTAATCGCCCGCGGGTAGCGGCGATAGTATTTCTCTTCCGTCTACCGTTTGCTTAAATGCGTTCATGCAGTCCGCGAGTGCTTTTATCGGGCGGGAAGAAAGCCTGCCCTTGCCCGTAAAACGCGCCCTTACGCCGAGCGCCGCCGCAACGGGCATTAAAAACCGCAGCGTAGAGCCGCTCTCTCCGCAATCGACTTCTACGGGGTCGTTTGCGGATTCGCGGCAGTCGTTTGCGCCGCCGTGTGCGCCTTTTTCACCCCCTCCGCAAACTTTTACGAAGCCTTTCCCGAACTCGACGCTGCCGCCTAGCGACTTTACCGCGCCGAGAGTGGCGCGCGCGTCCTCCGAAAGCTCGCCCGTATGAATTATTATCTCTTTTCCGCAAAGAAACGCCGCTATTATAAGCCTGTGAAGATAAGATTTAGACGGCGGGGCGGCTATTTCGCCCGAAAGTTTAGAGGGGAATATTTCAACCTTCATAAGTCCTCTGTAAAATTTTTTCTATTTCTTTTATCGCTATTTTTTCCACGCGCGGCTCGCC
Source organism: uncultured Clostridia bacterium (assembly GCA_934230055.1). Taxonomy (GTDB): domain Bacteria; phylum Bacillota; class Clostridia; order Christensenellales; family Borkfalkiaceae; genus UBA1259. The sequence goes on along the minus strand of CAKQEE010000046.1, from coordinate 3,537 downwards.
CGCTTCTTTTATCGTAACGAAGTTTACGAATTCGCCCTCGCTTTTTTTATCCGCCGCTATTAGCCCGCAAATTTCCGCCGCGGAAAACCCGAGCGACAAATCGAACGGATAGCTGTTTAATATCGCGTACGCTTCTGCTTTTTTTTCTTCCGAAAGAGAATATAGTGCATCGGAAACCTCTATCGCGGCGGCAATTCCCTTCGCCACGCATTCCCCGTGCGAAAGCTCGTATAAAGCCAGAGTTTCTATGGCGTGTCCCACGGTATGACCGAGGTTAAGTATTCGCCGAAGCCCGCCCTCTTTTTCGTCCTTTTCCACTACTTCGCGCTTTACTTCAAGACACTTTTTCACAAGCTCTTCCGTTATTCCTCCGTCTAAATCTTCTTTGGTGATGCTTTTAGATAAAAGCGCGTACTTAACGGCTTCTCCGTAGCCGTTTTTAATCTCCTTTTCGGGGAGAGTTTTTAAGAAATCGAGATTTATATATACGGCGTGCGGCTGATAAAACGTTCCGCAAAGGTTTTTTCCCTCTTTAAGGTCTATCGCGGTTTTCCCGCCGACGGAAGAATCTATCGCCGACAAAAAAGTCGTGGGAACGGCGAAAAGTTTTATTCCGCGCATATAGACGGAAGCAACGAACCCCGCGAGGTCGCCCACGACTCCACCGCCGAGCGCGACAACCGCGTCTTTTCTCTGAAAGCCGCGCTTTGCAAGCTCTTCTAAAAGCGTTAAAAAATTTTCGCCGTTTTTGCTTTTTTCACCCGCGGGAACGGAAAAAATAAAAATTTCCGCGCGGGGAAATATTACGGAAAGTTTGCCCTTGAATTCTTCCGCAAACAAATTTTTCACGTTGTCGTCCGTGATTATAGCTATTTTTTTTGCGGAAGAAATCGGGGTTACGGCTTTTTGCAGCTCGCCGTAGCCGCGCGTTATATAAATATCGTAGTTTCTGCTTGCCTTTACGGATATCTTTTTCATTTCTATTTTCCCTTGCCCACGTCTACCGCAAGTTTTATCTCGTTACCCTCCGCAAGGAGCGCGCGAAGCTTTGATTTGTCTCCGCGCTTAATCGCGGCAAGATATTCGTTAAGATTGCCTATCAGAATTTCAAGCTCGGAAGAAAGATAATCGGCGTTTTGCGTCATCAGCTCCGCCCACATATCGGGCGAAAGCCGCGCGACGCGCGTCATATCCTTATAACTTCCCGCGGAATACCCGAAATGCTCCCTCGCGCACGGGCTTTTTACGTACGCGTTGGATACGACGTGGCACTCTTGCGAAGTAAAAGCTATCATTCTGTCGTGATTTTCCGCGGTGGTGATAACCGTTTTTTCAAACCCTAAGGACAAAAACAGCCGCTTTATTTCGTCTATAACGAAAATATCCGCTTTTACCGGCACGAAAATCATAGAAGCTTTATGGAAAAGCGTTGCGGAAGAATGTTCAATGCCGGAAAATTCCCTTCCCGCCATAGGGTGTCCGCCGATAAACGAAAGCTTTTCGTACCGAACAGACAGCTCGCGCATTTTTTCCGTAACGCCGCGCTTTGTTCCGCAAAAATCCATTACGACCGCGCCGCCGCGCATATGCGGCAGATATTTTTTTACCGAATCTTCAAAGTCCGAAGGATTTACCGCGGATATGAGCAAATCGAGAATTTCAGCGTTTTTTTCGGTAAGCCTTGCGGTAACGGCGCAAAGAAGCTCCGCCTTTTGAAGCACGCTTTCCGAAATATCCGCGCCGAACACCTCGTGTCCCGCTTTTACCGCCGCCTTCCCGAACGAGCCGCCTATAAGCCCCAAGCCTACTATGCCTATTTTCATCTCACTGTACTCCGTTTCAGCTGCGGGCTTTGCCCACGAGCGGCAGCATTACGTCTACGTTTTTAACTATTTCCGCAAACTCTTCCGGACGGATAGACTGCGCGCCGTCGCAAAGCGCGTGCGGCGGATCGTTATGCACTTCTATCATAAGTCCGTGCGCCCCCGCCCCCACGGAGGCAAGCGACAAGGGCTTTACGAGACGGGAAAGCCCCGAAGCGTGCGAAGGATCTACTATGACGGGCAAGTGCGTAAGCTCTTTTACGAGCGGTATCGCGGAAAGGTCTAAAGTATTTCTCGTGTACAGTTCGAACGTTCTTATGCCGCGTTCGCATAGAATAATATCCTTTGCGCCCTCGCTCATAAGGTATTCCGCGCTCATAAGCCATTCTTCTATGGTGTTTGCAAGCCCGCGCTTCAATAAAACGGGCTTTTTCATTCTGCCCACCTCTTTTAACAGTTCGAAGTTCTGCATATCCCTTGCTCCTATCTGCACCACGTCTACGTCCGCAAAAAGGTCTATGTGCCTAACGCTCATGATTTCCGTAACGATAGGCATACCCGTTTCTCTTTTTGCAAGAAGAAGAAGTTTAAGTCCGTCCTCGCGCAGACCTTGGAACGCGTACGGCGAAGTTCTCGGCTTGAACGCGCCGCCGCGTAGAAGCCCCGCGCCCGCCGCCTGAACGGCTTTTGCCACCTCTACTATCTGTTTTTCGGATTCTACCGAGCAAGGTCCTGCGATAAGCTGAAAATGTTCTCCGCCGAACTTTCTGCCCGCAACGTTCACTATCGTATCCTCGGGGTGAAATTTGCGGTTTACGCATTTATAAGGCTCGGATATACGCTTAACGTCCTCCACTATATCGAGCGAACGCACGAGGTCTATATCTATTTTACTGGTGTCGCCTATAAGCCCTAAAACCGTCGAATGCGCGCCGCTGCTTACGTCTACTTCAAGACCCTGCCCTTTTATCCATTTAACGAGGTTATCGAACTGCTTTTGTTCGTTTGTGGGTTTTACTACGATAATCATACTGTCAGTCTCCTTACGGAAAAAGTTTTTTTATTTGGCGGCGCGCGTAAACGCCGCCGCGACGATATATACAAAAAAATGACCGTTATCTGTGAATAACGGTCATCTCTTCAAACGATTTTCAGTTTTAAGAATGCAAAAAATAACCGATATTCACAAATATGGCTTAAAAAAGAAATATTCGTAATAAAAGGCGAAAGTCTTTTTCATGATTTTTTGCTTCCTTTACGGTTAGTATAGTATATCGCCGAAAATATGTCAACTAAATTTTGCGCTGTTTATAAAATTTCCCTCTCGCTTTCTTAAAAAACGGCGCATTTAAAGGCGTATCGGGGCGAATAATCGCCCCGATACGGTGTTTTTTATTTTGCAGAATTTTATTTTTTGCGCAAACCGCTTATTTATAAAGCTGTTTATAGTTTGCACAAGCGCGATAGTCCGCGCCTTCCAAATCCTTAGTGCCGAACGCGCTCCACGCGTGCGGTCTGTAAATATCTTTGTCCGCTATGTTGTGGAGGGTTACGGGGATTCTGAACATACTTGCAAGGGTGATAAGGTCTTTACCTACGTGTCCGTATACGAACGCGCCGTGGTTTGCTCCCCAGTTTGCCATAACGTTATAAACGCTGCCGAACGCGACCGTGTCGTTAAGTCTCGGAACGAACCAAGTGGAAGGCCACGTTC
>CAKQEE010000045.1 GCA_934230055.1 uncultured Clostridia bacterium | reverse complement strand
GGTTTACGCCGTGAACGAACTGGCTTTCCGCTATTCGTTTTAACGTAAGCGGAGCAACGCCCCAACCGCAACAACCGTAGGTTTCGGTAAGCACCCGTTTTTTTTCGAGCTGCGCCGCAACGGAACCAAGCTGCTTCGGCGCGACCGCGCCGGAAATAACGTCTCCCAAATGGTCCATTCCCGGCATGGTTTCGTATTCGTAAAAGGGCATAACGCCCGCGCAACACATATCCTGCCATTGAAGAGACGTTTCTTCTACGTAATGCCCCGTAAACTCACAACCGCTCTCGTTGCACCAATCGTAAATCTTTTTTGCGAAGTTAGTAAGCATAAGGCTTTGCATAGAAAGCCAATATTTATACCTGAAAGCGCGGTAACCCTCTCTTTCTATAAACATCAACCCCAAGCCGTCTAAAATATCCGCGCCGTATTTATCCTTAAAATACGCAGGCAAAACCTTCGTGTAAGGGTGTCCCCATCTGTAATACTGCGGCTCGTCCGTAAAAAAGCCTTTCAACTTTCCGCCGAAATCTTTGCCGAAGCGTTTTTTATACTGCTCGTGCGTTTCGGAAATAAATTTATCCACCACTTCGCCGTTCAAAATATCGGCGGTGGAGTTGGAAATATGTTCGTATAAATTAAGATATTCGCCGCTATCCGTATTATCGCCGTCTTTAACGCGCTCGAATTTATCGCCGTCTATACGATAGGAAACCATTGCGGCTTTATCGTATGCTCCATGTTCGTGAGTGATATAGCGGTCGCAATTTTCGGGGTCACTTAAAAGCTTGCCGCCCGCAAAACCGCTCGGCCAGCCGTTCTCGTCGTAAGCCCAGCTTTCCATGCCCTCTTTCGCGCCCTTTTCAATACAGGCTTTCGTGCAGTCGAACCATTTTTCGCCGAGGTACTCGGTGGTAAGTCCGCCGCGCGCGTGCATAAAGTAGCCGCCGAACCCCTCTTTTTTCATCCATTCGATTTGCCTTTCGAGTTCGGGAATTTCAAGATCGTCGTTCCAACTCCAAAAGGGAATTGCCCTGAATTCTTTTATCTTTTCTTCGGTAAGCAACGCCGATAATTTTTCTTTCAAAACGTACTCCTTTAATGCGAAAAACGCCGCCCTTTTATTACGATTATATATTAACAAAATATCGGGGTTTCCGCAAGCGTTTGGCAAAAAAACTCCGATATAAAATTATCTTTTAAACCAAAATCGACGACGGAAATAAATCCGTCGCCAAAGCAATTAGTTTTGTTTTTCAATAAGTTTAAGAATATCGCCTACCGTTTTGATGTTTACGGCTTCTTCTTCGGGTACGGTAACGTTGAATTCCTCTTCGAGATTCATTAACATTTCCATAACGTCAAGGGAATCCGCGCCGAGGTCTTTTACCACCTCTTTATCTTCCGTAATCTCCGCAACGGGCTTATTAAGCTGCTTTGCGATAAGCTCTTTTATTTTTTCCGACGTAATCATTTTTAATCCTCCGAAAATTGTTTCAATTATATATATTTTAATATATATTTAAATTTTATGCAACAAAATAACGCAAAAAAACTGCGTTTTATGCAAAACAAAGCAGGCTAAACCGTATAATATGCCCCGAAATCGCCCTTTTTAAGAATTATACGGTTTACAAATGCTTCGCTGTTCAGCAAATTTTTAAGCTTTCCGTTAAAATTAAGATACTTTTCTTTTTCGCCGAAGTTTGCCGCAATAAGAATTTCCGATTTTTCCTTTTTTCTTTCAAATACGAAAATCCCCTCTTCGGAAGCTATAAGCTTAAACTCCCCGCCCGAAAACGCGGCAAAATCCTTTCTCGCTTTTCCGAGCTTACGGAAGAAATCAAGCAAGTCCTCGTCAGAAATATTCACGCCGAAATACTTTCTGTTCAGCGGATCGGAATAGCCCTGCATACCCGTTTCGTCGCCGTAATAAAGGCACGGCACGCCGACGAGCGTATATAACAAAAGCGCAGCGGCTTTCACCCTGTTTTTAGCCGTTTCGTATTCCACGCCCGTAAAATTCACTACGGAAAGCTCTTCCTTGGTTTTTCCGTTCGGGTTGTAATCCCCCAAAGCGGAAAGAATACGGAAGGTATCGTGCGTGCCTAAAATATTCATAACGGAATCGAGAACGAAAGAAGGGTATCTGTCCGTCTGCTCGCACACGCACTGCGCAAGCCCCGCAGAATCGCCGCTCATTACAAACGATATTATCGCGTTTTTAAGCGGATAATTCATAACAGAATCGAGTTCGCTTCCCAAAAAGTATTCTCTCCGCACGCCGTAAGAAATTTTCGTGGTCGCTTCTTCCCAAACCTCGCCTATGATAACGGCGTTTTCGTTTCGACTTTTTATCGCTTTTCGGATTTTCCGCACGAACGCCGCGGGAAGCTCGTCTACCACGTCTAACCGCCAACCGCCTATTCCGAGCGCGGTGTAGCGAGATAAAACTCCGTTTTCGCCCGCGATGAAATTTATAAAGCCTTCGTCCTCTTTATTAGTTGCGGGAAGAGTGGTTATTCCCCACCAGCTTTCGTATTCATACGGATAGCGAACGAATTTATACCAGCTTTTATAAGGCGAATCGGGATTGCCGTACGCGCCGCGATTGCCGTATTTTCCGTATTTATCGAAATAGACGCTGTCGTCGCCCGTGTGGTTGAAAACACCGTCCAAAATAATTTTTATTCCGAATTTTTCCGCTTTTTCTATCAGCCTTTTCAAGTCCTCTTCCGTGCCGAGAAGGGAATCTATTTTCATATAATCGCCGGTATCGTAGCGATGATTCGAGTACGCCTCGAATACGGGGTTTAAGTATATCGCCGTTACGCCGAGAGATGATATATACGGCAAATTGTTTATTATCCCCTCGATGTCTCCGCCGAAAAAGTCGTTATTTAAAACTTTTCCCTCCGACGTCGGCTTATAAACGGGCAATTCGCTTTTATCCTTATGATAAACCTTGCCGTAGGGTATTTTTTTATCCTCGCGAGAAGAGCAGAATCTATCGGGGAAAATCTGATAAATCACCCCGCCGCAAAGCCACTCGGGAACCTTATAATCGCCCGAGTAAACGGAAAGATAGTAATAAGAGGGATTATCCGAAAAAACCGCGCGCATATTTTTGCCCGCGCCCAAAAGACTGCCTTCCGCCTCGAAATAATAGGCGTACAACCCGCGTTCAAAAGTTAAACGGCACTCGAAAAAGCCCTCTTTTTTTTGCATAGGTACGCGGCGGAAATAATTTTCGCCGTCTTTTTCGTAAACGAAAACGACAGAGTCGAAGCTTCCTTTGACTCTGAACGTTATCTCGTTCCCCGCGCAAACCGCGCCGGTAACGCTCTTATAAAATTTATCGAGCGGATCGTATAATATCATCGTTTCCGTTATTTTATGCGTTTAAGTTTCCAGATTCTTTCCGCATATTCTTTTATGCTGCGGTCTGCGGAGAATATACCCGCCGAAGCTATGTTGTTAAGACTCTTTTTAGCCCACAAAAGCTTATCTTTATAAACCTCGTCCACCTTTTGATGAATATCGCAAAACGCGCCGAAGTCCGCAAGGCACATATAAGGATCTGCCACGGGACTGCCCGTTAAAAGATAGTTCGATATATCCGCAAAAGACTGCCCGTTAAAGCCTTTGTTCAGCGCGGCGATAACCTTTTCCATTTTCGGATTGTTGGCGTAAAATTCGGTAGAATTATAGCCGTGCTCCCAAAGTCTTTCCACCTCATCCGCGGTAAAGCCGAAGATGAAAATGTTTTCGTCTCCGCACGCCTCGCGCATTTCCACGTTCGCGCCGTCCAAGGTGCCTATGGTAAGCGCGCCGTTTATCATAAATTTCATGTTGCCGGTGCCGCTCGCTTCTTTCCCCGCCTGCGAAATCTGTTCGCTTATTTCCGTTGCAGGCATAAGCTTTTCCGCCATGGATACGCAGTAGTCTTCCATATAAACGACTCTTATCTTTTTGTTTACGACGGGATCTTTTGCAATCTCTTCCCCGAGGCAGCAGATAAGCTTTATAATCTCTTTCGCAAAGTAATATCCGGGGGCGGCTTTCGCGCCGAAGATAAAGGTTTTCGGCGTCATTTCCTTGTTCGGGTTCTCTTTAAGTTCGTTGTAAAGAGAGATTATATAAAGCGCGTTCATAAGCTGGCGTTTATACTCGTGCATACGCTTTGCCTGAACGTCGAACACCGATTCGGGATCTATTATAATGCCCTGTTTTTTCTTTGCGTAGGCGCAGAACGTTTCTTTGTTGTGCTTTTTGATTTCGTTAAGGCGTTTTAACACCGTTTCGTCGTTCTCGAAATTTTTGAACTTTGAAAGTTCCGCGGCGTTAAGCACGAATCCGTCTCCTATGCAATCCGAAAGAAGCGCGGAAAGTTCGGGATTAGACTGGCAAAGCCATCTTCTGTGCGCGATGCCGTTCGTCACGTTGGTGAACTTTTCGGGATAAACGTCGCTAAAATCCTTAAAAATACTGTTCTTTATAATCTCGCTGTGAAGAGCGGAAACGCCGTTTACGTGATGAGAAGCTATCACGCTTAAATTCGCCATTCTCGCCTGACTGTGCGAAAAAATGCTCATTCTTTCTATCTTATCCAATTCGCCGGGGAATTTATTCCACATTTCCGCACAGAAACGCTGATTGATTTCTTTAAGTATCATATAGATACGCGGCAATCTTCTTTGAATTAAATCCTCGCTCCACTTTTCGAGGGCTTCGCTCATAACGGTATGGTTGGTATACGCCACCGTCCTCGTAACGATGTCCCAAGCGGATTCCCACGAATAGCCGTTTTCGTCTATCAAAATACGCATAAGTTCGGGAATACAAAGCGCGGGGTGCGTATCGTTGATGTGAATAGCCGCCCTGTCGGGAAGAGTATCCAACGAGCCGTATCTTCTTTTATGGTCTGCGATAATATCCTGCAACGCCGCCGAAACGAGAAGGTATTGCTGTTTAAGCCTTAAAGACTTGCCCTCGAAATGGTTATCGTCTGGGTACAATACCTTGGAAATAAGCTCCGCTTCGTTATCCTCCTGCATACTGCGCATATAGTCGCCCTGCGAGAAGGTTTTCATATCGAACTTGTGAATGTTTTGAGTTTTCCAAAGTCTTAAAACGGAAACGGCATCCGAATCTTTACCGGAAATCATCATATCGTACGCGACGGCTTCCACCTCTTTCGCGTCCACGTGCTCCACTTTAAGCCCCTGCTCCGTCCAGTTTTCCTTTACGTAGCCGTCGAATTTAACCTTGTAGGTTTTATCGGGGCGTTGGGTAAGCCACACTTCGCCGCCCGGAAGCCATATATCGGGAAGCTCCGTTTGCCAGCCGTCTACGATTTTCTGTTTGAAAAGACCGTATTCGTAACGAATAGAATACCCCATCGCCGGATAATCGAGGGTTGCGAGCGCGTCCATAAAGCACGCCGCAAGCCTGCCGAGTCCGCCGTTGCCGAGTCCCGCGTCCGGTTCTATATCGTATAAATCTTCAAGCGAACAGTTAAATTCGCTCTCCAAAGCCTTCTCGAAAGAGTCCTTGACGCCGAGGTTATACGCGTTGTTTTTTAAGGATTGCCCGAGCAAAAATTCCATACAGAGATAGTATACCTTTTTGCCCTTTTCCGCATAAACCTTTTTATTGAACGCGCTGCGCTTTTCGAGAAGAATATCTCTTACGCACATAACCGTAGCCTTGTAAATCTGGTCTTTCGTCGCCTCTGCGGGGGTTACGGCGAAATATTTGGAAAGTTTGCTTTTAATAAGTCCTGCCGCTTCTTTTTCCGTTATTTTGTTCATTCATTCGCTCCGTTTAAGTAAAATCGAGTAAAGTTAAAATTCGTTGTTTTATTGTCTGTATAGCCATTCGTATTTTTCCGCGGAAGCCTTCCACGAGAAATCGGCAGTCATCGCCCGCGTTCTTACGACGTTCCAGCTCTTTTCGTCGCGATAAGTTCTTATCGCTTCGTTCACCACGTAAAGCATATCGTGCGCGTTGTAATCACGGAAGGTAAAGCCGTTCCCCGCGTCTCCCGTATATGCCTTTATGCTGTCGTTAAGACCGCCCGTTTCCCTGACTACGGGAACGGTGCCGTAGCGCGAAGCTATCATTTGAGAAAGCCCGCACGGTTCCGTTTTGGAAGGCATAAGGAAAATATCCGCGCCCGAATAAATTTTGCGGGACAAGTCCTGATTATAAGCTATTATCGCGGCACATTTTCCGCGGTAGCAATAAGCGGTGTGGGTAAAGAAATTTTCGTAAGCGATTTCGCCTTTACCGAGTATTACCACCTGCACGTCCTGCGACAAAAGCGTTTCTATTACGTTCCTTATAAGGTCTAAACCCTTATGAGAAACAAGGCGGGAAATAACCGCTATAATCGGCACTTCCGCGCGGACGGGAAGTCCTAATAGCTTTTGAAGCTCCGCCTTGCAAACGGCTTTGCCCGAAATATCGTTTACCGAATAATTTTTGAAAAGATATTTATCCGTTTCGGGATTATAATAGTCGTAATCTATGCCGTTAAGTATACCGTAAATTTTATAGGAATTTTTCCTTATTATGTTTTCCAGCCCGTGCGCGTAGAAAGAATTTTTTATTTCTTCCGCATAGGTGGGGCTTACGGTGTTTACGAGGTCGCTCATTTCGATTGCGCCCTTCATAAGGTTTACGTTGCCGTCGAACTCCACGAAGTCTTTAAGATTATCGGGGAAACCGAAAAGCGAGCCGAGCGTGTCCATTCCGAATACGCCTTGATACTCTATATTATGAATGGTGAAAACGGTCTTTATTCTTCTGTATTTTTCGTCCGCATAGTACATTCCTTTAAGATACACCACGGAAGCCGCCGTCTGCCAGTCGTTACATTCCAGAACGTCGGGATAAATATCCAGTCTCGATAAAGTATCGAGCGCGGCGCGCGAAAAGAACGCAAATCTTTCGCCGTCGTCGTAGAACCCGTATATATTTCCCTCTCTTCCGAAATAGTATTCGTTATCTATAAAATAGAACTTAACGCCCTCATGTTCGTAATAAAACACGCCCGCATACTGCCAACGCCAACCCACGCTCACGTTAAAGTTCGTCAGAAACCTGAATTTCGCCTTGTATTCGTTAGATATCGACTTATAAAGCGGGATTATAACGCTTACGTCGTTATCGGGGTTTTTCGCAAGGGCTTTCGGAAGCGAACCGAGAACGTCCGCAAGACCGCCCGTCGCGATGAAAGGCGCGGCTTCCGAACCGAAAAACACTATCTTTTTCTTTTCGGTAACGGTCACTTCGGGAAGCGGCTTCGTCCCTTCTTTCGGCTTTTCAATAGCTACGGGTTTGCCTTCTTTTACGGGGAGCGTTACCGCTTCCGCAACGAAACGGCTTTTCCTTGCGGGGGCTTTTTTTACGGTTGCCTCTTTGGTCTTTTTCGTCGTAGCGGTCTCTTTCGTCGCGGTATCCGAAGTAGCCGCGGCGGCTTTCTTTGCGGGATTTGCCGCCTTCGCCGCGGATTTAACAGCTTCTTTTGCCACGGTCTTTACCGTTTCCTTTGCAACCGATTTTTTTGCGCTTATATCTTTTTCGGGCGCGCTCGCCTTTTTACTCGTCTTTTTTTCTGCCATGGTTACTTCTCCTTTAACCTAAATCATAATTCCTTTTCCGATATAAAACGGATGATTAAGACTGCCGGACAAAACCTTTCTGTCCGTTATCGTAACGTTTTTATCGGTTATAATCGCGTCGAGAATGCAGTTTTCGCCGAGAACGGTGTTTTGCATCACAATACTGTTCCTTATGCAGGAACCTCTGCCGACCTTTACGTTTCTGAACAGTATACTGTTTTCCACTTCGCCTTCTATCGTACAACCGTCCGCTATCATGGAATTTTTTACGATTGCGGAATTGCCGTACTTGGTAGGCGCGCTGTCTCTTATTTTAGTAAACACGCTTCTGTCGCCGAAAAGTTCGGTACGATTTTTATAATCGAGCAAAGCCATATTGCTGTTGTAATAAG
>CAKQEE010000044.1 GCA_934230055.1 uncultured Clostridia bacterium | reverse complement strand
ATAATATCCTTTTCGGTTTCGCTGCGCTCTTCCAGCTCGGAAAGCTTTTCCTTGGTCATTTTATCTTTGAATCCGAAGTAAATCTTTGCGCCGGGGCGAGTCGCCACGACAAGCCACGCTTCCGTTTTGCCGTATTCCGAATGAAAATACTTACGCGAAAACTCTTTGGTGGGGTGAACTTGGAAAGGAAGCCTTACCGCGCTGTCCAAAAACTTTACGAGGCAATCGTATTTTCTTCCGCCGAGAACCTCTTTTTCGTGAGAAACGAGTAAGTCGTCGAGAAAAATATCGGTACCTTTTACCACGGAAACGCCGTCTCTTTTGCCGAAGTAGCGCGGGTTAATGGCTTTAACCTTGCTTGCAACCCATTCCTCGGGGAACATATTGTCCGTTCCGTCGTCGTAACCGTTCGGATCGTTAAAAATCTCTTTATACGGCATACCGCCTTTATATATGCGGTATACTCTGTTTCTTTCAAAAAATATAGGTTCTTTAACGGTTTTTTCTATGTCCATTTTTATTACCTCCCGATAATTTCTTTAAATTTTTCAAAATATCTCTTTCCGAGTTCCAGAACGGATTGATAACAAAAATGAATGTCGTCTCCGCTCCACTTTATCGCCTGCATATTGGATAAAAGCCCTTTGCTTTCTACCATAGCCGCGCGCCCTATCTCCTTACACACCTCTTCGGAAGCTTTTTCCACGGCGGAAGTAGCTTCTTTAAGTTTATCCGCCCAGCTGTCTGCGAATTCGCCGCAGATAACGGGCAAGTCCGCTTTTCCGTATCTCGTTCTTATATCCTCTACGGTAGCCTTGAAATTGTCGTGATAAAACTTTTCGCGCTCGCAGGGGGTGAGAGAAGCTTGCTCGAAAGCGTCGTGTTCGCCCTGATGCCACAAAAACGCCGCGAGCCTGTTTTCCGCGTTCAACGAAAGGGCGTAATCTACCATATCGCAAAGCCTGTGATGCAAAGGGTTTTCCGTTCCCCATTGTTTAAGGGCAAAGCCCGTGCCGCCTACCGCTGCTTTGACTATCAGAATTTTTCTCCCCTCTTCGAGAAGCCCGCTTTTTATATACTCTTCCGCGAACGTTTCCGAAATATCCGCCGCGATTCTATGGTCGCTCTTTCTGTACTTTGCGTAATCTATCGGGAAATCGGTTCTTTTTACGTAATCTATTTCCCCGTAGCCGTAAACGGTGACGCTGTCGTCCGTAAGCTCGAACACCCGCTCGTTAAAAAACTGCTCTTTCGGCGAACATACGCCGTTTCCTTCCGCGTTGGATTGCCCCGCTAAAATGATTATGTCGAATTTTTCGTTTTTGAAATTATTATTCATGGTTTTTAAGAAGTTCCCGAATCGCCGCCTTTCGGCGTGCCTTAACTAAATTTTAACCGCGCCCTTGAACTGCGTCGCGCGCGCGCCCGCGGCGTTGCCGAGAGCGAGGGCGGTTTCTATATCCTCTTTTTTGAGCGCGCGAATATCCTTGCCGTCCAAGCTTGCCAAGGTCGCGCCGAAGAACGCGTCGCCCGCGCCCGTAGTATCTATCGGTTTAACCTTTTCCGTCGCCACCGTACCGCTTATGCCGTTATAATAATACGCGCTTCCTTTGCTACCGAGCGTTACAAGAAGCAGTCTGTTTTCTTTATAAAGCGACTTTGCGGCGACTTCTACCGTGTCTTTACCCGTAAACGCGGTAATCTCGTCGTCGGAAAATTTAAGAATATCCGCTTCCTCCACGTAGGGCTTATAAGCCTTTATCGCTTCTTCTATACCGCTGTAAAGGTCGAGTCTGAAATTCACGTCGAAAGACAAAACCTTGCCCGCCTCGCGAACTTTTTTAATTACGGAATCGGCAAAGCTTCTGCCCGCCTTCTCGGAAAGCATAAGCGAACCTAAATGCACTATCCCGAGGTTTTCGTACTCCGAAAGATTTACCGATTTTTCGTCTATATTAAAATCCGCCGTGTCGTGACGGAAAAAGGCAAAATCGCGTTCCCCGTCCGTAAGCGTAACGAGAGCGAGAGTGGTGTTTCTCACCTCGTCGCGCTGAACGGTCAACGCGTCGAAACCGACTTTCGTGGCGTATTCCGTTAAAAACTTACCTACGGGGTCGCGCCCGACTCTGCCGAGAAAGCCGACCTTCGCGCCCGACTGTTTTGCATTTACCGCAACGTTGAACGGCGCGCCGCCGCAGAACATTTTAAAAACGGGCGCGCCGTCCGCGCCGGCGGCTTCGCCTATCATATCCGCAAGAATTTCTCCTATACAAAGAATCATAACAAACCTCTTATAAAATTCGGTATTATTCTATCACTAATTTATCGCGATTGCAAGCGGTAACGGAAAAATAATAGGCAACTTGCGGCAACCTTTTTTCGGCGCGATATAAAAGCGGCAAAAGTCTTTCTTTTAAGTTGCATAATCCGCACTCTTAAAGTTTCAGGGAAATTTTTTAAAAAACGAAAGCGGCGGCGAAGAAAATTTTTTTCTTCGCCGCCGCCCGCTTTTTAAGCCGCAGCTTACTATTTATCACTATTTGTTGAAGTTATCTTTAAGGGAAACTATTTCGGAAAGAATTTCCTTTCCTTCTTTAAGTTTAAGCCGTTTGAAATATCCCGTGCGGATAAACTGATAAGCTTCCTCTTCGTTCGGGTTTTCAAAAACGTAAGGCTCTACCTTGCCGTTAAACGTTTTAACGCTTTCGGTATTCATTCTCTCCGAGAAGTCCTGCCCCGAATATTCTTCGTCTTTAAGAAGGTGTCCGTACTTTCTTATTTCAACGTCTTTCGCGGTTGCCGCGTTCACCCATTGAATAACGCCCTTGCACTTTATTCCCGAAGTATCGTTTCCGCTGTGAGATTCGGGAACGTAAGAACAGATAAGCTCTTTCACCGCACCGTTCTCGTCCGTAATAACCTCTTCGCACTTTATGATATACGCCGATTTAAGCCTTACGTAGCCGTCCTTTTTAAGCCTGAAATATTTGGGCGGGGGGTTGAGAGAAAAGTCTTCCGCGTCTATATAAAGCTCGCGGGAGAAAGCTATTTTTCTCGTCCGTTTTATCTCTTCATTCGGGTTTATTTCGAAGTCTACCTCTTCGGTTTTGCCTTCCGGATAGTTACTTATGGTTACTTTTACGGGGCTTAAAACAGCCATGGCGCGTTCCGCCCTTAAATTAAGGTATTCCCTTATACACGCTTCGAGATAGCTTATCTGCACTTCCGAATTGGCTTTGCACACGCCTATTCTTCCGCAGAAATTTTTCAAAGCTTCCGCAGGCACGCCGCGACGGCGTATTCCCGCCAAGGTCGGCATACGGGGATCGTCCCAGCCGTCCACGAAATTTTCTTCGACAAGCTTTTTAAGATAACGCTTGCTCATTACGAGGTTGGTTACGTTAAGCCTTGCAAACTCTATCTGGCGGGGTTTGGGGTTAAAACCGAGTTCTATACCCACCCAGTCGTAAAGCGGGCGGTGATCCTCGAATTCCAGCGTACAGAGAGAGTGCGTTACGCCCTGCAAATAATCGCATATGGGATGCGCGAAGTCGTACATAGGATAGATACACCATTTATCGCCCGTTCTGTGATGCGTGCGACGAAGTATTCTGTATATTACGGGATCGCGCATATTGATGTTGGGCGAACTCATATCGATTTTCGCGCGGAGACACTTTTCTCCGTCGGCAAACTTTCCCTCTCTCATCGCGGCAAAAAGTTCCAGATTTTCTTCTACGCTTCTGTTGCGGTAAGGGCTTTCCTTGCCTGCCTCCGTCAGCGTGCCGCGGCAAGCGGAAATCTCTTCGGGACTCATATCGCACACGAATGCTTTACCCTTTTTGATAAGTTCCACCGCGAAATTATATATGTTCTCGAAATAATCGGAAGCGTAGGTTTCTTTATCCCACTTGAAGCCGAGCCACTTTATATCCTCTTTTATCGCGTCTACGAATTCCGTTTTTTCTTTGGAAGGGTTCGTGTCGTCGAAAAACAGGTTGCATTTGCCGCTATATTTTTCTTTAATGCCGAAGTTAAGACACAAAGATTTTGCATGACCTATATGCAAATATCCGTTGGGTTCGGGCGGAAAACGGGTGTAAACGCCGCTTACCTTGCCGCTTTCGAGTTCTTCGTTTATAATCTGTTCTATAAAATTAGTCGCTTCTGCCATTATCGGTACCCGTAAAATAAAAAATCGTCACGATTTCCGTTTCGTCTTGTTTAGTATATCACAATTTTTTAAAATACGGAAGCGAATTAGGGCATTTTATCCGCGCGTTTAAACAAAGATATACTCTTTTATCGCGGTTTACTTTTATAATGCCGCCCTTTCATACCATCTTGGCGAATTCTTTTTTAAGTCTCCCTATAATCTTTTTTTCCAGACGCGATATGTAACTTTGAGAAATGCCGAGCATATCCGCCACTTCGCGCTGGGTTTTTTCTTCGTCGCCGTTAAGCCCGTATCTTAACTCCATAATTTCCCTCTCTCTGCCGCCCAGCTTTTTAAGCGCTTCTTTCAGAAGCTCGTTTTCCACGCCGCTTTCTATCTTTTTATAAACGCAGTCGCCGTCCGTTCCCATAACGTCGGAAAGGAGCAGTTCGTTGCCCTCTCTGTCGGTGTTCAGCGGTTCCTCGAACGAGACTTCGTTTTTTATCCTCGAAGTTTTTCTTAAATACATTAAAATTTCGTTTTCTATACAGCGCGAAGCATATGTTGCGAGCTTAACGTTTTTGTCGGAAGAAAACGAGCCGACAGCCTTTATAAGCCCTATCGTTCCCACCGAAATAAGGTCGTCGAGGTCTATTCCCGTATTCTGAAACCGCCTTGCGATATACACCACAAGCCGCAGATTGTGTTCCACCAGAAGATCGCGTATACCCTCTTCCCCGTGCGAAAGTTTTTCCACCATTTCGGATTCCTCTTCCGCAGAATAGGGAGAGGGCAAAACCTCTCCGCCGTTTACGTATCTCAAAAGGTTTTCGCTCAAAGAAAACATTCCCAGAAATTTCTTGATTTTTTCTATCGCTCTTATGGCTTTCATAGGCATTACACGCTCCTTTTTTCGGGCGGGGAAAACAGCCCGTCCTTATATATATATTAAGGCTACCCGCTAATTATCATTGCCCCGCGCACTTTTTCGCGTGCGAAAATTGTACCACGAAAGCTTTGTACGTTTAAAGTCCGCTTTGCGCGCATTTTGTCTGCTTTTGTCTTACGATTCCTTTTAGCGAGGGCGGTATTATAACCTCGCACCCCGCGGAAAAACCCGTCTTCGCGGCGCATAGCGTTACGTTTTCGTATTTAAAGGTTTCTGCCGTTTCCGCTTTTTCGGTTGTCTTTAAGATAAGTTTATCCGCACAAAAAGCGGGTAAAAAAGTTTTTCCGTTCACCGTTTCTATCGGCAGTTTTTTTATGGTGAAAAGCTTGCCGCCGTCGAAAAACTTTTTCGCAAGCGAAGAAGAAATAAGCACGACGGCTTTATCTCCGTCGTAAAGATTATTTCCCGTATCGAGAAACGCGTTTGCGGTTACGGTCACGCCGCAAACGGTTATTTCAGCAAAAAAAGTAAAAGCCGCAACCTCTTTCCTTTTATAAACGTATCGCACCGCTTTTAAGGCGGCTTTCATAATTACGTACGCGGGCAAAATTATAAACGCGGCGGAAAGTTCTTTTTTACCGTCTATCGTAAATAACGCGTATATCGCGCTTATCGCCCCGCCGAGAAGAGCGGTATAAAATAAAAATAATGCGGCAACGATAAAATATTCTTTCGGACGGCGAAATCTTGCGGAAAGCAGAACGATTAAAAGCCCCGCGGAAATTTTCAGCGGGATAAGCAAGGCGTTTGCAAGACCCAACGCGGGGTAAATAAGCGCGACCGCCGCCCCCGCCGCCGCGGCAAGAAAAAGCCGCTTTTTACTTACGGAAATTCCCGCCGTATAAAGCGCGGCTTTAAGCAAAAGAAAATCTATAACGAGATTGTCGATAAGAACGTATTCGACGTATACTGTCATAAAACCTTTTCTCCCGAAAAAGATTATACAACGGCGACGCGCCTTTTTTCGCGGCGAAGATTGTAATATTTCGTCTTATCGGGGCGAAAAATATTTCGGGGCTGAAAAAGTTTTCCCCAAGGCTACCCCCGCCCGCGGCTACCCCCAAGGCTACCCACTCAAAAAATCTTTCACGCGGCAAAAAATTATCCGCACGGCAAAAACTTTTCACGCAACGCCCCCGCGGCAAAGAAGTTCGTCACGACAAAAAAAGCTCCCCTCGCACACGGTGCGGGAAAAGCCCTTTTTAGTAAGTAATTTTTTTATCGGTATCTAAAAATCGAAAACCCGAAAACGGCAAACCGAAAGCAAAGATTTACGAACGCATAAATTCTAAAATTATATCGTTCTGAACGTATAAATATTCGTCTTTTATTTTAAGCCTGTCGCCCTCGCGGGAAAGGTACGCGCCCTTCTTTTTAAGGGCTTCCGCATACTTTTTGTCGAAATCCGCGTTAAACTCTTCGTTAAATTTTTTAACGCTTATCCCCTCCGCGGTGCGAAGCCCGAGCATTATATACTCGAATTCCGCGTCGTCCCCCTCAATAATGTCGGAAGAAATTTCCGGCGTTTTGTTATATATTATGGCGTTAATATACTCGTCTATAACGAAAGTGTTCGTAAATCTTCTGCCATCGATAAAAGAGGAAGCCGCCACGCCGAGACCTATGTATTCCCCGCGCCGCCAATAGTTGAGATTGTGTCTGCTTTCAAACCCCTTTTTGGCGAAGTTGGAAACTTCGTGACGATTAAAACCCTTTTCCTCAAGATACTCGCGCGCCGCGTCGTAAATATCCGCCGTTTCGTCGTCCGATAAAAGCTCGCCATTAAGATAATCGGTATAAATAGGGGTGCCGACCTCGGGCGTGAGCGCGTATGCGGAAATATGACTAACCCCGCCCGCTATCGCAAGGTCTATGCTTTTTTTAACCTGTTCCGCCGTTTGCCCGGCAAGCCCCAAAAGTATATCCGCACTTACGTTTTCGCCTTTAAGCAAGTTGCAGCAAAGCAGAAAATCTTTTGCCGTGTGCGGACGGTTCAGCCTTTTAAGCTGGTCGTCGAAGCCCGTTTGCAGTCCTATCGAAAAGCGATTTATCCCCGCCGCCCTGTAGGTTTTTATTTTCCCTTCGTCCACGGTGCCGGGGTTTATCTCTATCGTGATTTCCGCGTCCTTTGCGAGCGTGAAAAACTTTCTCACCTGTTTAAGCGCGCCCGCTATATAGTTTGCGGGAACCACGGAGGGCGTGCCGCCGCCTATATACACCGTATCGAAAACCTTATCTTTAAGCTGTCTTCCGCGACCTTCCGTTTCCCGATACAGGCAGGCAAAATAGCTTTCCGTTTTGCCGATCTCCTTCGGGTAAGAAGCAAAGTCGCAATAGGTGCATTTGCTTTTGCAAAATGGTATGTGAATATAAATTCCGCTCATAACTAATCGTCGTTGTCCGTTTTCAGTATGGAGATGAACGCTTCGGAAGGTATTTCCACCGTTCCGATAGAACGCATCTTCTTTTTGCCCTCTTTCTGCTTTTCGAGAAGTTTTTTCTTTCTCGTTACGTCACCGCCGTAGCACTTGGCAAGAACGTCTTTTCTATAAGCCTTAACCGTTTCTCTCGCGATTATCTTGCCGCCGACCGCCGCCTGAACGGGTATCTCGAACATCTGTCTCGGAATAACCTCTTTAAGCTTTTCCGCTATCTTACGTCCTCTTTCGTACGCCTTGTCTTTATGCACTATTATGGAAAGCGCGTCGCATATCTCGCCGTTTAAGAGCATATCGAGCTTTACGAGTTCGCTCCGTTCGTAGCCTTTTATCTCGTAGTCGAAAGAAGCGTACCCCTTGGTGCGGGATTTAAGACTGTCGAAAAAGTCGTATATGATTTCGTTTAACGGAAGGTCGTATTTCATCTCCACGCGCGTTTTGTCAAGGTAAGTCATATCCTTGTAAACGCCGCGCTTAAACTGACAAAGCTCCATAATAGGTCCCACGTATTCG
>CAKQEE010000043.1 GCA_934230055.1 uncultured Clostridia bacterium | reverse complement strand
GCTTGTAACTCTCAAGCACGGTAAGCACCTTGTCCGCGTCGCGAAGACTCGGAAGAGAGGGCGTTGCCACCACAATCGCTTCGTCCGCGCAGGAAACGGCACGATGAAACCCCGCGTCTATCCCGGCGGGGCAATCTATCAGCACGTAATCGAACAAAGGCGCAATGCTTTCTATAACGAGCTTTATTTGTTGCCCCGTTATTCTTGTGGCGGCGGAAACGTTGCCCGAAGGCAGAACGAAAAGATTGCGTCTGCCGCTTACCCTGACGAGCGCCTGTTTTGCCCTGCACCTGCCCTCGAATACGTCTAAGAAATCGTAAACGATTCTGTTTTCCAATCCCATTACCACGTCTAAATTATTAAGCCCGAAATCTACGTCTATCAGCGCGACGCGCGCGCCGAGTTCGGAAAGAGCGACGCCGAGATTAGCCGTCACCGTGGTTTTGCCCACGCCGCCTTTTCCCGAAGTTATCACTATACGCCTCGCCAAAAGTCTTACCCCCGATTGTTCTTAACCGTTATTATATACCGAAAAAAGCCGCCCGTTTTGGCTTTTTTAGCCGAAACGGGCGGTATTTGGTCGAATAATCCGACGAGATTTTATGGTAATATTTTAATAATTTTTATTTACAATCGAGTTCCGCTTTTTTAAGAAGGTTCCTGTCCGAAAGAGCGATGCCGCCGCCGAGCGCGGTAGCGGTCGCTCCGTTTTCCGCAACGTGAACGCGCATACCGAACTTATTCTCGTAATAATCGGCAAGCCCGTACACGCAGGAAGCCGCACCCGAAACGTAAATCCCCGAATGTCTTATTTCCGCGGAAACCTCGGGCGGAAGTTTTTTAAGCACGGAAGCGGTTATTTCCGCTATTTTATCGAAATAATTTTTTATAGGCTCCGCTATTTCGTAAGCCTTTACAGCAAGCGATCTCGGCGAGCCGCTTTGAATATCCCTGCCGTTGATTACGCCCGAAAGCGAATCTCCGCTCTCTAAACTGCCGAGTTCTTTTTTTATGCGTTCCGCGGTAAGGAGTCCCGTTTGCAAGCCGAAACGCTCCGCAACGTAGTCTATCAGGTCCGCGCTGATTTTGTTCCCGCCGATATTCACGGAAATCCCCGCGATTATCCCGTCGAGAGACAGGGCGGCTATGTTAGTGGTTCCGCCGGCCATATCCACCACGAAGCAGGGTTTGCTTTCGGTAAAAGGTATTCTTTGCCCGAGCGCGGAAAGAACGGGGGTTTCCGCAAAGTGTGTTTTGGATATGCCCGAAGCCTTTGCCACCCTGCGGTAAGCCTCTATCATTTCGTAAGTCGCGCCGCATGGCACCGAAAAAATGGCGCAAACGTCCTTAAAAGCACCGCCGAGTCCTAATTTCTTCATAAACCCGCCGAGAACGCCCGCCGCAACGCGTTCGTTTACGATCTCCCCCTCGAACACGGGAAAGACTATCGCGGTGTTTTTACCCGTTTTACCTATAAGCTTGCTTGCCTCTTCGCCTATCGCCTTAATTTCTCCGCGCTCGCCGTCCTCTACCGCGGCAACCGTCGGTTCGCTTAAAACTATTCCGCTGCCTATCTGATAAACGTTTGTTTGCGCGCTGTCGAAATCTATCGCTATTTTTACCGCAGCCATAATTCACCTCTGCAAAAAGAAATCGACGCCGTGAAAAAATCGCGGCGTCGGTCGTTTATTCCTTAAAGTATTTCCAGATTCTTTTTGAAAATCTTGCGGAACTCCGCGCCGACTTCCGCCGCGGAATTGAGTTCCAGAGTAGCGTCTCCCGTAAGTTCCGTTTTCATTATAACCGAATCTCCCAGAATATCGCAGTTGATACCCGCGACTGCGGAAGAAAGGCTTCTGTCCAAACAGCTCGCTATTTTAAGGATAACGCCCATCTTCCTTACGGCGTCCACGTCCTCGTCGCCGACAAGGTCGTGATAACGCGCCCATTCCTGCGGATTCACGTCGTCTATACCCGTGCAACTGCACACGAAGGAAGCCATAACGAGGTCTCTGTGACTTACGCCGTTTATCGGCGAATTGAGAATCATATACGCGCTGTTCTTTTCAAAGTTGTAAAAGCTTACCTTTTTGCCCGCTTCGTATAAGTACGCCGCCACTTTAAGTATTCTTAAATACTGCCTCGGGAACTTATGCAACACGCGGAGCTGTTTGAAGAGCTGAACGGAAAGCATAACCACCTGTTCTACGTGCGGGCGGTTCTCTCCGTAAAATTCGAGAAGCGCGTTAAGACTGTGGCCCATAACGTCCGAAACGGGTTTGTCCACGGTGGAAGGCACCGCGTAGTTGAACATTATACCGGTACGCAAACCGCTTCCGCTTATGATCACGTTGCCGAGATTCATATACTTTTTGAAAGCGGAAATCGCAGCGAGCGCGCTGGGAAGTATATCCGCCCTGCCGCTCGAAAGCCCTTTGATTTTCTTCTTTTTATCGAGGTCGAGCGTTTTCAAAAGGTCGTATACGTGATAAAAATCGCTGTCCTGAACCACGTAGTTATGTATGGTGCGAAGGGGATATTTTTTCATGATCTTGGTCATTCTGCAAAGGTTGCGGAACGAACCGCCGACGCCTATAAACTGCGCGTCCGGATCGACGTCTTTAAGCCACTCTATATTCTTTAAATGTTCGGTGAAGAATTCTTCTACCTTGGCGCATTGCTGTTCGGAAGTAAGCCCGTCCCCCGCAAAAAGCTCCGTAAGGGTTATCGCGCCGAACGGAAGAGTTTCGTAATGCAAAAGATTTCTTCTGTTATAGTATATGATTTTAGTGCTTCCGCCGCCGATTTCGAGAATCAGTCCGCGCGGCACGTCCATAGTGTTTATAACCCCGCGATAAACGTAAATCGCTTCTTCTTCCGCGCTCAAAACGCGAAGCTTTATGCCGCACGTTGCGGAAACCTCGTCTAAAAAGCTTCTTTGATTTTTCGCTCTGCGCACCGCCGCGGTCGCAACCGCTATAACTCGCTCTATGCCGTTCACGTCGCAAAGCTTGCGGAACATTTTAAGCGTTCTAATCGTTTCCTGTATGCGGGCGGGCTTCAAAAAGCCGTCCCTTTCCATTCCTTCCCCGAGTCTCGGAGCCTCTTTAAGCTGGTCTACTATCTGGTAGTGTCCGTTTTCCGTAACGTCCACGATCAATAACCTTGCAGTGTTGGATCCCAAATCAATTATCGCTATTCTTTCCACGTTGTCACCCTTTACCGATTTTGTTCCTTTTTAACAAAACCCTTTTTTTATTTCCCGTAATCGCGCCGGCGGCGCGCACCGTTTTCTTTTCAACGCAAATATTATACCACAATATATTGTGCTTGTGAATACGTTTTTTTAAATTTGTGCATATTTTTCCGCCCGAATTCATAAATTCGCGTTTTGTGAAAGAAAGGTTCAAAGCGGCCGTATTCTTTTAGCTTTTTTTGTAAATTTTTATCAAAATCGCCCCCCGAACGCAACGCTTGCCGATTCTTTTTTACTTGGGCAAACTGCACAAACGGAAATTTCCGATAAACGCGGCAATCGGCGATTTTCCCCCCGCCCGTTACCGCTTATTTTTGCTTTTTCAGCCCCGTTATAAACTGAAAAACGGACAGCAGTAAAAGAAACGCGCCGAAGCATCTTCTTAAAACCGCGCTCGGAACCGCCCGCGCGATATACGCCCCCGCGATACACGCAAAAATTCCGGGGATTATTATAAAAAGCACCCCGCGAAAATCCACGCGCTTATTGACTATATGCACTATAAGCGCGGCGGCCGCCATAGGAATAAAGCTTATAAGATTTATCGCCTGCGCCGCGTGCTGGGAAAGGTCGTAAAATATCCCGAGAAGGGGTATAAGCACCGTTCCGCCGCCCATTCCCATTCCGCCGAGCAAGCCGCCGAGCGCGCCGGCAAACACATACCACAAACATTCGACAAACATAATACCTTCTCTTCCTTTAAATTTTCTTGAAATCGCTGCCCCGAAAAATCTTCTTTAACTAAAAAATCAAAAAAACAACATTTTGACGCCCGCTGCCGCCATCACCGCCGAAAACAGCGCGACTATGAATTTTGAGGACATTTTACCGAGAAGCAGCGCGCCGAGAATCCCTCCCGCTACGACGCCTATCGTAACGGGTATCCCCGCTTCCGCGCGAAAGCTCCCGAACGCCGCGTAAAAAAGCCCGCTCGTTATAGACATGGGCAGAATAAGAAGTATTGCCGTCGCGTGGGCGACCTTCGGCTCCTTTTTAAGAAGATAAACGAGCATCGGCACCACAATCATTCCCCCGCCGCCGCCGAAAACCCCGTTTACAAGCCCCGCGAATACCCCCGTAAGCACCGAATAAGTTTTTTCGTGTTCGATCTTCCCCTTAAGATTTTCCGCGAAATTTTTGCGGGAATCGTTGCGGAAAGTTTTCGCGGGCTTTTTTTTCTTCTTTTCGGGCGGGATTTCGGAAGATTTTCGTAATTTTTCTTTTTTGCGGGCGTTTTTCATAAAAATATTGTCTGCAAAACAAAAAAAATCATTAACTTTTTTCTTAAAATGCCCTCAACGGTTGATTTTTATTTGAAAATCCTATATAATGGTTTGGTAAACGGTATAGGACGAGCTTCTTGAAGAGCTTTTTTAAGAGAACTCGACCTTATGCCGCAAGAGAAAAACGAAACCGAAAACTTTTAAAGGGTGATTTTATGACAAGAAACGATCGCTTAAACAAACTCAAACACGGACTCATCGTCTTGCTTGCGCTAATCTGCGCGCTCAGCGCGACCTTGTTCACGCTGTCCGCGTGCGGCAAATCCGGCGAAAGCGTGACCGATCCTACCTACACCTATTCGGATAAGGACGACAGCGAGTTTATTACCAACTCCAAGTTCTCCTATAACCTGAAAACGAAGCAAAGCTCGGACTTCCCCGTAGCTTCCCCTTCCGGCTGGTCCAAATCTACCGAGAACTCCACGAGTTCTACCGTAAATTCGGGCGTAGTCGATACCTCGGCAGAGGGCTGGGAAGCTCTTCTTACCACTCTCTATAAAGATTCCGACTTCGTAAACTACGTAAGAAACGCTTACAGAGAAGAAATCATCGCCGCGATGGACAAGGAAAACCCCACCGACAGCGATATGAATACCTTTATCAAGGAGCATAAAGGTTACGACGGAGAAAACGTGTTCCCCGCAAACCCCGCGAGAGAGGGCGGCGACAAATACGTTTATATGCTTAATAACTACGCGAAGTCGGAAGACTACGGCTACGGCACGGCGCAGAAAGTTACTTCTTCTTCCACCGTTACCGTCGGCGCGGGCGAAACCTATAAAATTACTTTCTGGGTTAAAACGCTCACTCTTACCGCTACCACGGAAGAGTCTCCCCTCGCGAACGTTCGCATAACCAATTCTTTCGGCGGCAACAGCCAAGCCGAATACAGAATCGAGAACATAAACACCGAAGGCGAATGGAAGCAGTACACGATTTACGTGGAAGGCGACCCTGATTATTCTACCACGTTCGGCATCGTACTCTCTCTCGGCAGAGGCGGTAAGGATTCCGACGACGGCAGACTTTTCACCGAAGGTACCGTTTATTTCGACGACGTTATCGTAAGCAAACTCGGCAAAGGCGAAGAAGTTCCCGAAACCGCCGTAAACAGCGTTATGGGATACGGCTCAAAAGACGCGATAATCGGAAATAAAACGACTTCCGCTACCGAAGAATATTCCTACACTATGGGTCTCGAATCTTCCATAACGGCGTACCTTTCCGAAGAAAGAAGATCGGTAGACTTCAACACCAACGTTGAATTCACCAAATCCAACATTACGGAAAACGGCGAGTATATTACCAGCAAAACCATCGCCTCGGACAGCACGATAAACGCTTCCGTTACGGACGGCGTTCTTAAACTCACCCTTAAAAACGCAAGCGCGACTCTTTCCGTTAAAGACGGCTCCGCGGATTTCACCCTCGGCGCAAAGTCTTATATGTACGCGACTTTCTACCTTTCCAACCTTTTGAACAAGCTTGGTAACACCACCGTCACGGTAGACGTTTACGACAGGGTTGCGGGCGGCGAATACAAAAAGACCGCGGCGGCTACCACGTATTCCACCGTCGGCGAAGACAAAATCAAGTGCGAACTTTTATTCAAGAACAACTTTGAAGAAGGCGCAAGAGAGTTCTATTTCGATATAGTAATAGGACCTGCGGACGTTGCGGCGGCAAACCTTTCTACCCTTGCGAGCGGCGATATTTACCTTTCCGATCTCGAAGTGATTTCCGGTAAAATAGACTCCGCCGATTACGAAAAAGAAAGCGACAATCCCGCTTATAAGCTTTACTCTTTCTTCTCTTCCAAGGCGGACGCGACGGTTGCTCTTTATTCGGGATACAATTCGGACTACTCCAAACCCTCCGACGCAAAGAGTTACGATATTTCGGTTGCGCCCGGCAACATAGGAGAGATAATCTTCCACCCCACCGCACCCAAAAATTTCTACGGAATAACCGCTAACCACATTTACGTCAAAGAAGATAACGGAACGGAAGTCCTCGATACGCTCGTAAACGAAAGAGTCGGCAAAACGATAGAAGCGGGCAAATCTTACGCGGGACTTATCAATACCAAGTACCTCGAAAACTACGGAAGCGATGAGCTTGCTTCCGCGCTCGGTCACGGCGAGGACGAAGACGATATTCAGCCCATCGTAATATATAACGCGACCAAAGACCACTACGGCTTTATCGGAACCAAGAATTCCGTTTCCGCAAGCTCTTATGCGAAGGTTACCGTAACCCTCCGCGTTACGGGAAGCGCAAGCGCGTACGTTTATTTAACGGACGTTGCGGGCAAGCGCAAAGAAGTTATGGAGCTTACCGAAAACGTTAAGGGTAACGAAATAGCGACCACTCACAAGTTGCAAAGAGTCATTACCGCGGACATGATGCAGAAAGGTTGGCTCACCGTTGAGTTCTACGTTGCGACCGGTGCTTCTTCCAGAGACTTCCGCGTGGAAGTTTGGAACGGTAGCAGAGAAAACTCCACCGCTACCGCAAGCGAAGGCTACGTATTCATTCAGAGCGTAAGCGTTTCCACCTCTTCCGCGTTTACTGAACCGACGAGCAAAGATCAGGCGTTCGTGAACGAAAGCAACCCCTTGGGCGCGGCGGGACGTACCGCTATCGAAAACGGCAAGCAGGTTACTTACACGAGAAAGCTTACCGATACCGAAAAGAAATTCAATAAAGAATATCCCGACCAAAAGGTTGAATACAAAGAGAATTATATCTGGGCAGAAACGAATTCTATTGTATACGCGATTTTCAACACCATAGACCCCGTCGAATCCAACCCATACGACAATATTTCGGACGATACCGATAAAGACGCGGGTTGCAACGCGCAGACAGACTCCTCCGCTTTCTGGTTGCAGTTCTCCACCATCGTTCTTGCGGTTGTTCTCGTACTCGCGATAGTCGCGCTCATCGTTAAAAACATCCGCGCGAAGAACAAAGCGAACAAGAGCGACGCTAAATCGCACTACACCGTAAAGAGCCGTATTCAAGGTTCGGACAGCAAAAAGACCGTTAAGGTTAAGAAGGAAAAACCCGTAGAATCGGAAGAACCCGAGGAGACTACCGCCGATAACGCGGAAACGGTTGAAGCCGATAACGCGGAAGAAAAAACGGAAAACGCCGAAGCTGCGGAAAATCAGAATCTCGACGATTACGTTTACGGCGACGTTCAGGACTTCGGAGACGCGGTTACGAACGAAGATAAACCCGAAGAAGATTCATCCGAAGAAAACAAATAATAACCGATAAAATTCGGAAATAAAAATAGCCCCCGCGCGAGCTTGTCGCGCGGGGGCTATTTTTATTTATTTGAACGACGGGTGCATCGCGGTGATATGCGACATTTCTCTCCCCATCCGTCTTTCCAAGCCTTACACCGCCACCGCACACCATTTCGTTATTTTGGAAGTTTCCCGCGGAACATTTCCCATCATTAGAATCTCCCTTTTCCATCATTTTGAGCCGCGCTTCTTGCCCCTGCTTCCG
>CAKQEE010000042.1 GCA_934230055.1 uncultured Clostridia bacterium | reverse complement strand
GCTTAAATACAGAAGCAAAACGGAAAGAATACTCGGAGAAAATCTTATGCGTAAGGGGTTTAACGTGAGCGAACTTTTGATCTACGGCGAAGATGACAACGTTTCCGTGAGTATGATCCTTACAGGAACGGAATTTAATCTTAACCTTTTGGAAAGCGTGGTAAACAAATCCTTGGAACAAAAAATCGCCCTTGTGGAAAAATATAATCTCTCGGACAATAAATTCTATCTTTCTTTTAAAAAAGCCGCCGACTACGACGCTGTTTTCGGCATCGCCCGCGCCGTTAAAGACGGCTCCGAAGTCAGCGGAGACACACATTCCGTTATCAGAATAAGCAACGAAAAATTTCTCGTAGCGGTATCCGACGGCATGGGCAGCGGCAAAAACGCCGAAACGGTTTCTTCCGTTTCCCTTTCCCTTATAGAAAGCTTTTACCGCGCGGGAATGGACAGCTCTCTTATTCTTTCCACCGTAAACAAACTTCTTTCCGTAAATACGGAAGACAGCTTTACCGCGCTCGACGTTTCGGTTATAGACCTTAAAAATTGTTCCGCGGACTTTATCAAATACGGCGCGCCTTACGGATATATTATCAATTCGGGGGCGGTGAGAATAGTGGAAAGCAGTTCGTTGCCTCTCGGAATATTAAGCGATATGACGCCCTCCGTTTGCCACGCCGAGCTTTCGGACGGCGATATGATTCTTATCGTAACGGACGGCGTAGCGGACGCATTCGGCGGTAGCTCGGAGATAATAGACTTTATAAGAAAAGAACCCGCGCTTAACCCGCAAACCCTTTCCGACAGAGTTTTAGAAGAGGCTACCGCACTTTGCGGCGGCGAACATAAAGACGATATGACGGCTCTTTCGGTAAGAATTTTTAAGAAAACGGACAGCGACTGCGCGTAATTAAGATAAAATCATCGGCAAAATGCAGCAGCCGAAATATTTCAATTTTAGTCTTTTTTACAGTTTTATAAATTTTTATATTATTTGGTTATGTTCATTTTTTATAAAAACGTAGAAAACCCGAAAAATCGGTTAAAGACTTTTCGGGTTTATTTGCCATATGTTTCGTTTTTGCAGTTTTAGTGCCGTAAGTAAAATTTCTGCGCTATATTAAAGGCTTTCAAGCTCTTCGCTCCAAAGCCGGGCTTCCGCGTCGGAAGGCATACGCCAATCTCCGCGCGGAGAGAGTGCGACGGTACCTACCTTAACGCCGTCCGGCAAGCAGGAACGCTTAAACTGTTGGGCAAAGAATCTGCGGAAGAATATTTTTATCCATTTAAGAATAGTAGCGTTATCGTATACGCCCGCAAAACTGCGCGTTGCCGCCGCGTATATGGCTCGCGGAGAGCTTCCTCTTCTTATAAAGTGATAAAGAAAGAAGTCGTGCAATTCGTAAGGTCCTACAATTTTTTCCGTCTTTTGCGAAATTACGCCGTTTTCGGGCGGCAAAAGTTCGGGACTGACGGGAGTATCCAAAATATCCGCAAGCACCGTTTTAAGCCTGCCGCGCGAACGATCCGCATAATAAGAAACGAGATGGCGAACGAGCGTTTTTGGAACGGAAGCGTTTACTCCGTACATACTCATATGATCGCCGTTATAGGTTGCCCAGCCGAGAGCGAGTTCGGAAAGGTCGCCCGTACCGACGACTATTCCGCCCGTTTGATTGGCTATATCCATAAGCACCTGCGTGCGTTCGCGTGCCTGCGCGTTTTCGTAAGTGACGTCGGTAAGTCCCTCTTCGTGCTTAATATCTTTTAAGTGGCGTTTAACCGCCTTTTCTATATTAACCTTTCTGAACGTCGTTCCGAGCGAAGAAGCGAGTTTTGCGGTGTTTTTATAAGTCCTTTCCGTCGTGCCGAAGCAAGGCATACTCACCGTTATCACCTCTTTTGCGGAGCGTTTAAGTTTTTTCATCGCGCCCACCGCAACGACTGCGGCAAGGGTGGAATCGAGTCCGCCCGAAATACCTACGACGACCGTTTTCGCGCCCGAATGAGCTATGCGTTTTTTAAGCCCTTCCGCCTGCATATCGAGTATAAGCCTTGCCCTGTCTTCCAAAGCGGTCTTTTCCGCGGGAACGAAAGGCGTTTTATCGAAAGTACGCGTCGGTTCGGTCGTTTCGTTTCTCGAAGCGAATTCTATATATTCATATTCGCCTTCTTCGCCGTAGTTCTGGTTATAGAGTTTAGCTCTGTCAAAGCTTAAATAATCGAGATCTATTTCGCCTATCGTCAAGCCGTTTTCAAACAATTTGCTTTCTGCAAGTATCGCGCCGTTTTCCGCGATTATATTATGCCCCGCGTAAACGTTATCAGTAGTAGATTCGCCGTTGCCCGCGTCCGCATAAACGTAAGCGGAAACGAGTCTTGCGGAATGGCTTTTAACAAGCTCTCTTCTGTATTCCGCTTTGCCTATCGTTTCGTCGCTGCAAGAAAGGTTTACTATAACGTTCGCACCCGCGATTGCGTGAGCCGTCGAGGGCGGCGCAACCGACCATAAATCTTCGCAAAGCTCTGCGGCAACGGTAAAGTTTCTTTGAGTTTTTTCGCGGAAAACCACTTTTTTACCAAACGGCACCGAATATCCGAAAAGATTAACCGTTTCGTTTTTTTCGGGGCAAGCGGCAAAATAGCGTTTTTCGTAAAACTCGTTATAGTTGGGAAGATACGTTTTGGGGATAAGCGCCAAAACCCTTCCGCCGCAAACCGCCGCCGCCACGTTGTATATAACGTTGCCCTTTTTAAACGGCAAGCCTACGAACATAAAAAGCGTTTTTCCCGCGGAGTAATCTACTATCGCTTTAAGCCCCGCAAGAGCGGAACCCAAAAGCGTATCCTGATAAAAAAGATCGCCGCAGGTATAGCCCGTTATGCAAAGTTCGGGAAAAGCGAGAAGTTCAACGCGCTCGAAGCGAGCCTTGTCCATACATTTTTTTATAGAATCAACGTTAAAAGCAACGTCCGCGACCTTGATTTCGGGGGTACAAGCACCCGCTTTTATATAACCGTACTTCATTATTTATCCTCCGTTTTGCCGATTATCGGCTTTTTGTTATATTCATTTTACACTATATTCTTTATTTTTGCAATATATATACCAAAAAAATTAAGCCCGATTTCGCATTTTTTGCAAAAACGGGCTTAAATCATCGTTTTGAATTATCTAAATTACACGCAAAACTCTCTCAAACACAATTTCGCGCTCTTTCGTGCCGATTTTCGCGAAGCTTATCAGTCACCGTAACCGTCCGGATTCATCGTCTGCCAGCGCATCGCGTCTCTGCACATATCCTCCAAGCTCTTTTGAGCTTTAAATCCGAGAATCTTTTCCGCATAAGAAGGATCTGCATAGCACTCGTCTATATCGCCGGGGCGGCGCGGCATGATTTTATAAGGAATGGGTTTACCCGTAACCTTTTCAAAAGCTTTAACCATATCGAGAACGGAATATCCGTGTCCCGTACCGAGGTTTACGATAAGAAGTCCCGGATTTTCCACAAGCTTGTTTACCGCAAGAACGTGACCTTTCGCAAGGTCTACCACGTGAATATAATCTCTTACGCCCGTTCCGTCCGGCGTGTTATAGTCGTTACCGAATACGCCGAGTTCCTTTCTCTTACCGACGGCGACCTGTGTGATATACGGGCAAAGATTGTTCGGAATACCCTTGGGGTCCTCCCCGATAAGTCCCGATTCATGCGCGCCGACGGGGTTAAAATAGCGGAGTATCGCTATATTAAAGGAAGGATCCGCCTTGTAAAGGTCTTTAAGCATATATTCGATAAAAAGCTTGGTGCTTCCGTAAGGATTAGAAGTAGAAAGCGGGAAGTCCTCTCTTATAGGAACGCTCTTCGGCTTTCCGTATACCGTTGCGGAAGAGGAAAACACAAGGTTTTTAACGCCGTGGTCTCTCATCGCGAATAGAAGAATCAAAAGTCCTTCTATGTTGTTTTCGTAATATTCGAGAGGCTTCGCGCAGGATTCGCCCACCGCTTTAAGCCCCGCAAAGTTGATTACGGCATCTATTTTGTTTTCCTCGAAAATTTTATCGAGAATCTTTCTGTCTCTTATATCGCCTTCATAAAACTTGATACTTTTTCCGGTGATTTTTTCCACACGTTTTACTGCTTCTACCTTGCTGTTTACAAGGTTATCCACGCATACCACGCTATGGCCCGCGTTAAGAAGCTCTACCGACGTGTGCGAACCTATATAGCCTGCGCCGCCCGTTACCAAAACGTTCATTTTCTTATCTCCTTTTTTGTACCGAACTTTTTTATCCGTTCGATTATTTTTTTCGTTATTATATTTAGCTTTTCGGCTTAAAATTCGCCCTTCGGCGGTCTTTTGCCGTAATAATAGTAAAACCTGCACTCTTTGTTAGAGTTGAAAAGCTTTCTTTCCCTGTCCGCTCGCTTGCCGAACGTTCTTTCAAAATTCTTCGCCGCGGTTATCAGAAACAGCGACCAACCCTCTTTTCCGCTAAGAACGGAAGAAAGCTTTTTATAGCAGGATTCCGCCTCTTCTTTATCGTAAACCCTTTCCCCGTACGGCGGGTTGGTTACTATCGTGCCGTATTCGCCGAACGGTTTGAATTTTGCCACGTCCGAAACGGAAAACTCTATTTTATCCGCTACACCCGCGCGCTCCGCATGCCTTTTTGCAAGTTTTATAGCTTTAGGATCTATATCGGAAGCGAAAATTTTCACCTTTTTGCCGCGCCGCTCTTTATCCTTTGCCTCTTCTTTTGCAAGTTTAAGATACTTTTCGTCGAAATTTTTCCATTCCTCGAATAAAAATCTTCTTCCCGCGCCGCCCGCTATGTTCAGGGCGATTTTCGCGGCTTCTATGGCAATGGTTCCCGAACCGCAAAACGGATCCGCAAAAGCGCGGTCTTTATAAAAATCGCTCATCAGCACAAGCCCCGCCGCAAGCGTTTCCCTTATGGGCGCGATTCCGACCATATCGCGGTAGCCGCGCTTATGCAACCCCGCGCCGCTCGTGTTAAGCAAAATTCTCGCAACGTCTTTGAAAAGTGAAAATTCTATATCGTAAGCCGCGCCGTTCTCCGAAAGTCTTTTAACGTCGTACGCCCCGCAAAGCCTGTCCGCAATAGATTTTTTTATTATTCTTTGGCAATCTGATATTGAAAACAGCTTGCTTTTAACACATTTTCCGTTCACGTTCACCGCGCCGTCTTTCGGAATAAAATTCTCGAAAGGTATTTCGCTTACCCTATCGAACAGCTCGTCGAAGCTCTCTGCGAAAAATTCTCCGAGAACGACGTACACGCGATCCGCGGTGCGGAGATTTAAGTTTAATCTCGCCACCGAAAGCGCGTCTTTACCCTCTAAAACGAGTGTGCCGTTTTCTACGGGAACCTCTTCGTAACCGAGTCTTTTTATTTCGCTTTTAAGCGTTTTTTCCAGCCCCGATGCGCACGTTACCGCAACCCTCAGGGTGTCATCAAATCCGCGGGCATAATCTTTTATTTCCTTCATTTGCTTTATTGTATATCAACACCGGGCAAAAACGCAAGCGTTTTGAATAAAATTCGATTTAATTTTTTAAACATTTTCACGCAAAAAAACGAGCCGTTTTAGCGAAATTATACTTTAATTTTTTTACGCTTAACTTTAAAGTGTATTTTAATACCCCTTTCGTTCGTTTGACATTTTTTTTGCGGTAAGTTAAAATAATAAATACAAAACATTGATATGGCGTTTCGGCGCGGAGCAAGGGCGATGCGAACGGAAAAGAACAACTCTATTTCAACCGACGGCGGCGACGGCGAAAGGACTCGCGGCGTTCCGCCTTTTTTTGCGAGTAACGATTGTTTTATCTATATTTTTATTCTGCTTCTCGTCGGCGCGCTATTCCTTTTCTTCGTGATTCTTCCCGCAAAAAAGGAAATGAAAGGCTTTATCGTTTCGATAGACGGAAAAACCGTTCTTACCCTCGAATACGATAACCCCGAAAACTGCGTTATAACCTCCTTCGGCGATACGCTTATCGGCGTCGACACAAAAAATTGCACCGTTACGATTACGGGCGGCGGCGGAAAAGCGATAAATATTATAGCTTTCGACTGCGAAAAGCGCACGGTAAAAATGGCGGAAAGCAACTGCTCTTCTTCCTCTCCGTGCGTGCATATGCCCGAAATAGGCGGTTCTGGCGCGATTATCTGCGCGCCGAGAAAGATAGCGATAACGCCGTTAAGCGAACGCTTCGTTCCCTCGGAACCTTCTACGGGAAAACTTTGCGGAGGGCGCGTTTTATGAAAGAGAAAAAACTCGTTTATAAAATAGCCGCGTGCGGAATCTACTCCGCGCTCGCACTAATTGCGTTCGTTATAGAAAGCTTGTTCCCTCCCCTTTTTTTGCCTTCGGCAAGAATAGGAGTATCCAACCTGTTCATTCTTCTTGCGGCGATAACTCTCGGCGCAAAATACGGAGCCGCGGCTCTTATAATAAAATGTATTTTGGGAAGCGTGTTTTCGGGGAACCTTTCCGCGATAATATATTCCCTGCCCGCGGGCGTCATCGCGTACGCTGCGGAGCTTTCGGCTTTAAGGTTTTTTAAGGGAACCACCGTCACCGCTATAAGCGCGCTCGGCGCGGTCTTTAATTCCGTATGTCAGAACGCGATTTTCTGTTTGATAACGGGAAGCTTCGGATATTTCGTTTATCTGCCGTACCTTGCCGCCGCGGGACTTTTAGGCGGACTGACGGTAGGACTTGCAGCGACTTTGATTTTAAGGATTTTGCCGAAAAATCTCTGCTATGGCGGACTTTACGAAAATTTATACAAAATATACAAGGGCGAAAAACGATGAAAACGGAAGGAGCAGGACAAGACTTTTTACTTAAACGTTTTTACCATTAAAGGAGTGATTATTTTGGGTTTACAGAAATCAAAATATTATCCGTACGGAAGCAAAATTCACGGCACTAAATTGTCGAGAAACTTTCCCGTGCGCAATGCCGAAGAGCCGAAAACCGTTAAGATAAGTATGTCTCAACACATAGGCGCGCCGGCAACGCCGACCGTTTCCGTGGGAGACAAGGTTAAAAAAGGCACGCTTATAGGCGCGGCAAACGGCGCGGTTTCCGCAAATATTTTTTCTTCCGTTGCGGGTACCGTGGTTGCAATCGAAGATTTAGCGAACGGTTTGGGGCAGGTTCAGAAACACGTCGTTATAGAAAACGATTTTTCAGGCGAAGAGGAATTTTTTACTCCGCTTACCGAAAAAACGCCCGAAACGATGAAAGCGCGTATTGCGGAAGCGGGTATCGTAGGTCTCGGCGGAGCGGGCTTCCCCACCGCGATAAAGCTTTCGCCGAAGTCTCCGCTCGACGTTCTCGTTATCAACGGCGCGGAATGCGAGCCGTATCTTACCTGCGATTTTCGGTTACTTCTTGAAAGGACGGAAGATATTTATAAGGGCATTAAGCTTTTGGCGGAGATACTCGGCGTAAACAAAATCGTTATCGGAATCGAAGTAAACAAGCCGGAAGCGATAGAAGCTTTTTGCAGGTACGAAGATTTAACGGTGGTTCCTTTAAGAAAGCAATACCCCATGGGCAGCGAAAAGCACCTTATTTACTGCACTACGGGCAGAAAAGTGCCGTGCGGAAAAATGCCTTTCGACGTGGGGGCGTGCGTTCAGAACATAAAAACCGCTCTCGCCTGCTACGAGGCGGTAGAGCTTAACAAACCCCTTACCGAAACCGTTCTTACGGTGAGCGGCAGGGGCGTCAAACAACCTTCCAACCTAAGGGTGCCGCTCGGTACGAGCTTTGCGGAGCTTATAGAGCAATGCGGCGGGCAAACGGAAGGCGTTATAAAGGTTGTTGCGGGCGGACCTATGATGGGACGCGCGCTCGGAAACCTTAATCAATACACGCGCAAAACAGATTCGGGTATTCTTTGCCTTACGAAAACGGAAACTTCCGCAGACGAACCGACTAACTGCATAAACTGCGGCGTTTGCGCAAGAAATTGCCCTATGAGGCTTATGCCTATGTATATAGAAAGCTTTGCGGCGGCGGGAGATTTGGAAAACGCAAAACGCTACGGCGCGATGAACTGCATAGAATGCGGGCTGTGCGCATATAAC
>CAKQEE010000041.1 GCA_934230055.1 uncultured Clostridia bacterium | reverse complement strand
GCTTTAACCCCTCTTCTTCCGTTTTTCCCGCAAAAATATCGCCGAACGCGCTTTCCGCAGATATTAAAAGAATGATAAACGAAAGATATGCAAAACACGTTCCGCCCGCAAGGGAATCCAGCCCGTCAGTTAAATTAACGCTGTTGGTTATCGCAACAAAGATAAACGCCGCGAGCGGCGCGGAAAAAACGCCGAGTTCCGCCGTTCCCTTGTAAAACGGAATATACGCGCGGGTAAGCCCGTTTTTATATGCGAACGCCCCCGCCACTATCGCGATAGCCGTTTGAAAAATAATCTTCTGATAGGCTTTAAGCCCTTCGTTTTTGCGATATTTTATTTTTATGAAATCGTCTAAAAAACCTACGAACATAAAAGCCGCACCGATAGACAGCGCGACTACCGCGGTGCGCGATTTTTCGCCGCCGAAAAGAAAAAAAATCAACGCCGCCGCGGGGATAAAAAACAAACCGCCCATAGTGGGCGTGCCGTTCTTTTTTTCGTGTTCTTTAACGTAGCCGAGGACGGGTTGTCCCGCGTGAAGTCTTTTTAAAATCGGCAACGCGATAAGCCCGAAAACCGCCGCCGCCAAAAGCGAAAAAAGCCCGCTTTCCAACAAAATTTTCACTTGCGCTCCCCCGAAAAAATTTCGGAAATAAGTTCTTTTATCGTATCTTTGTCATTATACGGGCGTTTTATACCGAAAATTTCCTGATACCTTTCCGAACCCTTTCCCGCAACGAGAACAACGTCTCCCGCGGCGGCAAATTTCAGCGCGTACGCCACGGCTTCTTCCCGCTCTTCCGCGATAACGTAGTTTTTGCTCTCCGAAATAACGCCTTTTTCTATCTCCCAGATAATGTCCATAGGCTCTTCGTATCTGGGGTTGTCGCTCGTTATCACCGTAAAATCCGCAAGCTTACCGCTTATTTCGCCCATAATGCGCCGTTTTTTCTCGTCTCTGTTTCCGCCGCAGCCGAATACGCATATAAGCCTTTTTTTACAAATCGGGCGCAGGGCGGAAAGCGCGTTTTTAAGCCCGTCGGGTGTATGCGCGTAGTCTACGTATACAGAAAATTTACCCGAATAAACCTTTTCCAGCCGACCTTCAACGCCTTTAAGCTGTTCAAGCCCCTCCGCGGTTTTATCGGTGGAAACGCCGATGAGTGCGCACGCGGTGGCGGCGGCAAGCGCGTTGTACACGTTAAACCTTCCCATAAGCGCAAGCCGAACCCTGTACACCCTGTCGAAAAGATTAAGAACAAACTCCGTTTCCCCCTCGCTTTCCGCTATATCTATCGCGAAAACGTCCGCGGGGTTATCCGTTCCGTATGTAATGACGTGCGAAAATTTTTCCGCTATTTCCCTGCCCGTTTCGTCGTCGGCGTTGGATATTACGTATTTACATTCGTTGTTTCGGAAAAAATCTATCTTGGCTTTTTTATAGCTTTCCATATCGCCGAAAAAGTCGAGGTGGTCTTGCGTTAAGTTCGTAAATACGGCAGCCTCGAATTTTAATCCGTAAAGTTTTCTTAAAAAAGCCGCGTGCGCGGAAACCTCCATAACCACCGTTTCCACCCCCGCGCGTTCCATATCCGCGAAAATTTTATACAGAACGAGCGGATCGGGCGTGGTTAAAGAAGGCTCTACGTATCTTCCGCAATAAAACGCGCCGAGCGTGCCTATAAGCCCGCAATTTACGCCTGCGTTCATAAGGACGGAAGTTATAAAATGCGTGGTGGTCGTTTTTCCGTTGGTACCCGTAACCGCAACGAGCTTCAACCGCTTTTGGGGATTGCCGTAAAAGTTAGCCGCAACTACGCACGTCGCCGCGCGCGCGTCCTTCACTATCGCCTGCGGCACCGATATATCGAGCTTTCTTTCGCACAAAACCGCCGCCGCGCCGTATTTTACCGCTTGCCCCGCGTATTCGTGTCCGTCGCGGCTTTCGCCGTTTATGCAGATAAAAAGACTCCCCTCTCCGGCAGAACTGCTGTCCGCCGTTATATCCTTAATTTCCGTATCTCCGCCCTCTAAAATCGCGCCTGTTTCCGCAAGAAGCTTTGTCAGTTTCATATATTTCCCCCGTAATAAAGTTTTATCCCGCGTTAGATGCGGGAATGTTTTTCAGCTTTATAATCCCCTCGAAAACCTTTTTCGCATACGGCGCGGCAACCGTACTTCCGTAATAACTGCCCTGCGGCTCGTCTACTATTACGAGAGCGAGATACTTCGGCTCGTTTGCGGGGAAAAAGCCCACGAACGAGGAAACGTATTTTCCCACCGCGATTCTGCCGTTTTCGTATTTTTGCGCCGTTCCCGTTTTGCCGCCAACGCGGTAGCCCTCTATATAAGCGTGCTTTCCCGAACCGTCTTTAACCACGCTTTCGAGCATGGAGGCAAGCATTGCGGAAGCCTTTTCGCTTATCGCCCTGCCATTGTTTTTCGGCGTTATTTTTTCCGCGACCACTCCGCCCGAATATATTTCTTCCACAAGATAGGGTGCGTAATAATTTCCGCCGTTTACGGCAGCCGCGGTAGCCGCCGCAAGTTGAAGCCCCGTAACTGCGATGGTTTGCCCGAAAGCAATTCTCGCAAGGTCTACGTTATGCACCGCGGAAACGGGCAGAACCATTCCCTGCGCTTCCCCCGCAAAATCTATTCCCGTAACCTTGCCGTACCCGAAAGCTTCTATATATTTATACATAGTTTCTTTGCCGAGAGAAAGGGCGATATCTACGAAAATCGGGTTGCAACTGTTATTCAGCGCGCCCGCAAGGTTCAGCGCGGAGTGTTTCCCGCCCGCATGATTGCTCCAACATTTCACTTTCTGTCCGTCTATGTAGCGGTATCTCGAAGAATTGAATATATGTTTATCGGAAAAAGCTCTGTCGTTACCGCGTAGATATTCTTCTATATTCGCCGCCGCGGTAAGCACCTTAAAGGTAGACCCCGGTTCGTAAGAGTCGCTTACGAGTCCGTTTCGCGAAAGGGCGTTAAGAAGCGGAATATCGTCCCGCGGTATATCGTTCAAATCGAGCGAGGGTTTTACGCAAAGGGCGCGTATCGCCCCGCATGAGGGATCCAGAATAAGCATTTGCGCGGACTTCGCGCCGTGAAGCTCCATCGCCTCGTCCATCGCCTCTTCGCATAGCGACTGCACCTCGTAATCTATCGTAAGTTTAAGGTTAAGCCCGTCGGTTGCGGGTATATAAGAGGCTTTTCCGCCATCTATTTCCACCCCCACAATGTCCGTTTCATAAAGAATTTCGCCGTTGAGTCCGGAAAGATATTTGTCGTAATAAAGTTCTAAACCCGACTGTCCTTTCCCGTCCGAAGAGGTAAATCCCAAAACGGAAGATAAAAGCGCGCCGTAAGGATATATTCTCGAATTATCCCTCGAATAATACACGCCCGCAAGCCCCGCGGAAGCTATCGAATCTATCTGCGATTTGTCAACTTGTTTTTTTACCGTGACCTCTCCCGATTTCGTGGCGGTTATTCTTTCGCTTACGAAGCTTTCCGAAAGCCCGAGGGTTTTCGCGAGAATTTTTATAAGCCGCTCTTTTTCCGTCACCGCGCTTTTTCTTACGAACACGGTATATGTATCTGCGTTTGCGGCAAGCACCACGCCGTTCGTATCGGTTATGCTCCCACGCACCGCCACGACGGGGATTTCCCTCGTCCATTGATCTATCGCTTTTTCCTGCAATTTTTCGCCCCAGATTACCTGAACGTACAATAGCCTGCCCAAAACGAACAAAAATAAAAAGGCTACCGCGATCTTTATCGCGAATAACCTCTTTCGTAAAACAGTTATCGAATAATCTTTAATTGTCTTTCGCCCCCTTACGTTTATATTTTATTCCCGAAAGGTTGCGCGTATTACCTATTATGCGGAATTACCCGCAATTTCGATTCCGACTTTTAACGCCTTATCATATTATAAATATTTTCGGCTACGTCTATAACGTGTTCGTCGGAAGAAACGGTGTCTATTTCCGCAACGAGCTTGTCGTATTCCGCGGCGACCGCGGCTACGTCGTTCACGAGCGCGGCGTTGCTTCTTTTAAGGGTTGCAAGCACCCCCGTGTTAAGAACTATAAGCGCAAGTATCACCATAACGGCTACCGCGTAAAGAGCGACTACTATTTTGCCCTTTGCGTTAAGCTTATAGCTGTTTTTCTCGCTTTCGCGGGTTTTCGTCAAATCTTCTATAACGCTTTCCGTCTCGCCTACGCCGAACTGCATCGTCGTGGAAGTGGGAGAAACGTCTTCGTCCGCATACTTCTCGGGCGCGATTTCTTCCGTAATTTCGGGAGCGGCTTCCGCATAAGCTTCGTTATAAGCTTCTTCCGCGGCTTTCGCCTCTTCTTCCGCCTGAATCTCCGCAAGTCTTTGAGCTTCTTTTACCTGCGCGGCGTATGCAAGCGCGGTCTGAACGTCGTATACCTGTCCGGCCTCGAATTCGGGAGCTTGTACGGAAGGTTCTTCGCTTACGGCGCGATTTTCGGAAACGCCCTCGTCGTAATGAAGGAGCTTATCGAGATTTTTTTGCATTCTCGCTTTCGCTTCGCCCGCGCTTTCGGTATGAGTAAATTCCCGAGTATAAGAACCCTGCTCTGCCGAAGGCTTTCTTTCAAGAACGCCTACCGCTGCTGCGGCGCGTTCGTCTGCATAACTTTCGTCTGCTCTTCTCGTGGTATACATAACTCGCTCCTCCCGTTTTCGGCGTCCTTACGCCGTACTTCCGTTCCTTTTTCGACCCTTTGGTTGTTATTTGCTTTGCGGGGCTTCCCCGCGTTTGCGGGACGTTCCCGCCGTTTTTGCGCCCGCGGCGCGATTCCTTTTTCGGCTCTCTACCTTTTCGGTCCTAAACCCTTTTGCGGGACTATCCCGCGATTTTTCGGGGAGCAACCCCCCGCATTTCCTTTTTCGACTCCGTTTATATCTCTTCGGGTTTATACGCTTTTGCCTGCGCGTTTTCCGCTTCGGTTTTGCGCCCCCGTGTTATCATCTTTTTCCTAAACCTTTTCCGCGACTCGCAGCTTCGCGCTCGCCGCTCTTCCGTTCACCGAAAGCTCTTCTTCGCCCGCGGTTATAGGGTGCTTCGTAATAAGCTTTATTTCTCGCTTATGTCCGCAAACGCATATCGGCAAGCTTTTGTCGCAAATGCAGTCCTGTTCAAGCTCCTTAAAAGCTCTTTTAACCGCCCTGTCCTCTAAAGAATGGAAGCTGATTACCGCTATCCTGCCGCCTTTTTTAAGTCCTCTCGCCATTGCGGTAACCGTTTCTTTCAGTCCTTCGAGTTCGCCGTTTACCTCTATTCTCAAAGCCTGAAACGTTCTCTTCGAGGGGTGTCCTTCTTTTTTGAACTTCGCGGGGATACTTTTTTCGATAATCTCGTTAAGCTCTCCCACCGTTCTTATCGGCGAAACGATTCTTTGTGCCGCTACGTTTTTCGCTATGCTTGCGGCGAACTTTTCTTCGCCGTATTCTGTGAGTATCTCTTTGAGCTTTGCTTCCGGATACTCGTTCAATACCCTTTCCGCGGTTAAGGGACTATTTCTGTCCATTCTCATGTCGAGAAGCTCGTCTTTTGCCATGTAAGAAAACCCGCGGCTTCTGTCGTCTAACTGAAAGCTCGATACCCCGAGGTCCAACAGAATTCCGTCGAAGCCCTCTATTCCGAGCGAATTTTTTATCTGCGTGAAGTTTTTGAAGTTGTCCTTTACGAGAGTGTATCTTCCGCCGAATTCTTTAAGCCTTTCGCCCGCGCGCGTAATGGCGTAATCGTCAAGGTCGGTAGCAACCAACCTTCCGCAAGGGGAAGTCCTTTTAAGTATCTCGTAAGAATGTCCGCCCCCGCCGAGAGTTCCGTCGAAGTATATTCCGTCACTCTTTAACGCAAGAGCTTCCATGCTCTCTTCGAGTAGCACGGGAACGTGTTTTAACTCAGGCATTTTTCAGAGCGTCCAAAGCGTCCGCAAGGTCGTTAAAGTTCACGTCGTTAAAGTAATCGTTCCAAACTTCCTCGCTCCATATTTCCACGGCTGTAGGTCCTTTGTAAACTATCACGTTTTTGTCTATTTTAGCGTATTTGCGCAAGTTTTCCGGCAAAAGTATTCTGCCCTGCTTGTCCTCTTCCGCCTGCCAGCTGTTAAACTTTAAAAAACGCGCGGCTTTAAGCTGATTTTCGCGGAATCCGTTCACGCCCGAAAGAAGTTTTTCCGTTTCTTTCATCTGCTCGTCCGTATAAACGTATAAGCAACCGCCCGCGCCGACGGTGATCCAGTATCCGTCCCCCAGCTCTTCGCGGAGCTTCGCCGGTATTCTCATTCTGTTCTTCGCGTCTAACTGATGCGAGTAATTTTTACCGGCCACAAAAAACACTCCTCCCGTTGAAGTACGATTATTGTACCACAACTTTTAACCACTGTCAACCACTTTTTAAAATTTTTTAAACGTTTTTTATTTTTTTTCAAGCAAATTTCGCGGCTTGATAACCACTTCACAAAAAACTTTTTCGTTAAAATCCGCGTACTTTCCGATGAATAAAACGCCTTTTCCCCGCTTAAATACTTGCGATTTGCGGTATCCGAAAAATTCTTTTACGGCTTTAACGGTATTTTCGTTGCCGCTTTCCGTAATTTTTGGTCGCAGGTGGTCAATAATTTTATTTTTCACGAATAAATAGTGCGTACAGCCGAGTATAACGGTATCGAAACGCTCTTCGTGGTCAAAAGAGGTTAAAATGGTTGTGACGTTTTTATCGGGCTTTTCGGCGCAATAATATAGGCGACTGTTTTCAAGCTCGCGCGCGATATCTATATTGTTTAAATTAAAAACGTTTTCCTCCACGCTTTTCGCAAGTCCTCCCGCCTCCGCAACGTACAGCCCACGCAAAGCCTTATAGCTTTTGCAAGTGAAAGGCGTGGCGATAAGCAAAGTTTTTTCGCCGCGGAAAAGGTGCGAAAAGACGGGCGGGTACACCCCGAATGTTTTTACGCCCGAGTAAAGCTCTATATCATGAGATAGCGTCGCGCTCAAAGTGTTGCACGCAACGACTATCGCCTTCACCCCGAAAGAAAGAACGTAATTAAGGTTTTTAAGCGTTAGAGAAAGAAGGTCGCTTTCCGTGCGGTTTCCGTACGGCGCGTTTTCGTTATCGCCGAAATACAAAAAACTTTCTTGCGGAAGCGCGCGAACGAGCGAGCCGAGAACGGAAAGCCCGCCCACCCCGCTATCCATAACCGCAATATACTCTTTCGATTTTTCGGGGTGCGAAAAGCGGCGGACAAACGGACGGGTAAAAGGGTGGTTAGAAGGGCGGGCAAAAGAACCGGTAAATGTTGTGTCTGAAAGAGAATTAAAACTTTTCACACTAAATTCTATGCGAGTCGAACGGGCAAATTTTACCGCCGCAACGTATTCGAGAGGAGGAAAATTAAAAATTTAACCAAAAATGTGATAAAAAGAAAGATATTCTCCCGAAATGTAGTTGCATTAAAAAATTTTTTATGCTAAAATATACGAAGTATCAAATATATAACCATAACCAAGGAGTGTGCATACAATATGCCTAACATTAAGTCCGCTAAAAAAAGAGTTTTAGTTACCGAGAAAAAAACGGAACAGAACAAGGCTATCCGTTCCGAATTCAAAACCGAAGTTAAAAGGGTAGAAACGCTTATCGCAGAAAACAAAATAGCAGAAGCGAAAGCTGCTCTTCCCCATGCGTTCGCGGTTATAGATTCCGCCGCTTCCAAAAACATTATTCACGAAAACAACGCGGCTAACAAAAAAGCAAGACTTTCCAAAAAGCTTTCCGAAGCGGAAAAAGCGGCTCCCGCAAAGGTAGAAGCACCCGTAGAAGAAGTTAAACCCGAACCCGTAGCGGAAGAACCCGCTGTCGAGGTTCCCGTAAAAAAGACCGCTACCAGAAAGACTGCGGCTAAAAAAGCGGAAGACGGCGAAGCTGCTCCCAAAAAGGCACCCGCTAAAAGAACCGCCAAGAAAAAAGAAGCCGACGCGGAATAATTCTTTCGGTTAGATTGATAAAATTATTCCTCCGCACAAACGGAGGAATTTTTTCGTTTAAAATTTTTTTCGGCTCTTCCCTACGCCCGTTTAATTTTGTTTGTTTATATTTATAAACAGCATTATAAAATATTTTAATCAAAAAACGTATCACAGCAATATAGAGTGATATGCAAAAAAC
>CAKQEE010000040.1 GCA_934230055.1 uncultured Clostridia bacterium | reverse complement strand
CAACCCCTTTTCTTTTATGAACTCCGTAAGCACGCGCGCCGAAGCGATATGCCCGTTAACCGTCGGGTGCGTCGCGCCGCCCGAAGTATCTACCGTAAGCGTAACGTA
Source organism: uncultured Clostridia bacterium (assembly GCA_934230055.1). Taxonomy (GTDB): domain Bacteria; phylum Bacillota; class Clostridia; order Christensenellales; family Borkfalkiaceae; genus UBA1259. The sequence continues at coordinate 8,210 of CAKQEE010000040.1, read as the reverse complement.
ATAAAATCCCGCGTTTTCGCCGCCCATCTGTTCGAGAGCCGCGATTATGGCGTTTTTGATTTCCTTAACCTCGTTCATAAGTCCGTAGCACCAAACGAATTTGGCACTCGTATACTTCGCACGCATAGCGGTTAAGGTTTTAACGATATTCGCCGTAAGGTCTTCGTAAGAAGAGTTGCCATTTGCTATATCGAGATAATCGTTCGTGCCGAGGTTTATCACCACGAGGTTCGCACCGAAATCCACGCCCGATTTTTCCTGATTGTGAATAGAAACGCCCTCCCAGCACTTTTCGAGGGAAATATCTTTGCCCACAAGCTCTGCGGAAACGCAAAGTCCGCTTTTACTCACCACGTTCGAATCGGCGTTCAACGCCCTTGCGGTGTATGCGGCGTAAGTTTTGGTGCCGTCGCCGTTGGTATTATAAATATGTTCGGAATTTTCGCCGAGGTTACCCGCGCCGCAGGTAATGGAATCGCCGAAGAAGTCTATTCTGATATTCTTCTTCCCCTCCGCCGCCTTTACCACGAGGCAGTTTTCTTCCGAAACGAGAGAAGAAACGATAAGGCGCGTATCGCCGTTAAGGCGTTGCTCGGAAGCCTTTAATATCTGTATTCTGTGATAGCCCTCGTCAAGTCCTTCGGCAAGGGTATAAACCACGCCCTTGCCCGCTTTGTCGAGCGCGACGCGCTTTCCCGCAACGTTCAGTTCCTCTACATCGTTCTCGTAACCGTATTTGATTTCGTCGTCGAGATACACTCTCAAAAATCCGTACTGCGTAAGCCCGCCCGCCGTGGAATCGGTTTCGTTTACGTCGAACGCGACCTTACATTCGGTGCCGAAAAACCACAATTCTATACCCGAATTGACGTTATCGAATTCAAGACCGCCCTCGGCGTTTTTAGCGTATCTGCCGTGAATTTTTACTGCGCCCGGCGAAAAGCTTTTAAGCTCCTCGCGCGAAACGCCCACTTCCACGCGGGTTTTGGCGGTTACGCCCTTAAAACCCGCGGTAACGTAAGAAGTGCCGCAGCCTACCGCGGTTATCGTTCCTTCTTTATCCACCGTGAAAACGCTTTCGTCCTGCGAAGAATATTCGAGAAGGGATAAATCCGCTTCTTTACCGTCAAGGGTAAACTCGGCGATTTCTACCTTAACTTTATCTCCCGCGGCGGCGTATATAACGTCCTTCTCTATTTCGATTTTGCAATCGACCTCTACTTGCACGGGCGGATTCGATTCGGGTTTCGGATCCGGGTCCGGCGTAACCTGCGAACCGCCGCCGCTTTTACAGCCTATCGCAAACACCGCGGAAAACGCGATGAGCGCGGCAATAATCAGTACGGTAAATCTTTTAAACATATTTTCTCCTTTATCTCGGATAAAATCCGAATATTATTCCTCTCTTTTGGTTAGGCTCCGAATTTTCCCGCATTGCTACGAAACAACTTCCAGAATCCTTAATTTTGCCTCGTGAGGAGCGGCGGAATCGTTCACGTTTTTTATAAACTCTTCTTCCGTTGCGGATTCGATTATCTTTTTATAAGCGTGCCAATATTTATCCACGTTGTCGCCGTCCGTCTTTGCAAGAATTTCCGCGGCGCGCTCGATAAGCCTATTAACCGAGTTTTTCTCTTTTATGGCAAGGCTTACGCAATATTTTTTATGCGGCTCGAAATCGAACTCCGCGGCGATACAATCGGTAAGAATTTCGTTGAATTCTATCTCTTTGCCCTCTTTTTCCACCTTTATTTGCCCGTCCGTAAAGCTCTTAAAGCAAATTCTCAACTTTCTTTCGGGGATAACGGAGCTTTCGCCCTCCGAACTTACGAGAACGCGTTGCACGCCGTTTTCCGTTTCGGAAAGGAAATCGGTATAAAACTCGCCGGCTTTATCTTCCGTCGCGCCGTCCTCGTATAGCTTAAAGCTGCCGTTGCCGCTATATACCCACGCTTCCAAAGAAGAGGGATTGTCTGCGGAATTGCCTTTATCGCGGGAAAGTGGAATAATCGTTCCATCTTTTGCCAGCACGGGGATACTTTCCAAACGACGATAAAGCGTTTTCTCTTCTCCGTGTTCCGCTTTAATTTCGTATTCGTCCCCCGTGAAAATATCCGTCCATTTGCCTTGCGGAATCCAAACCTCCGCGCTCGCGTATCCTCCTTTTTCGAGCGGTTTATAAATCGGCGCGACGAGTAAGCTTCCGCCGAACAAATACTCCGCTCGCTTTTCGTAAGCTTCTTTTTCCTCCGCCCATTCGTAATACAAAGGCTCTATCATCGCAACGCCCTCTTCATGCGTTTTTTTGTCGAGCGTATATAAATACGGAATCATTTTATGCCTGAAACGAAGCCATTCCGCGGCGATGAGTCCCGTGCCGTTTTCGTAATACCAAGGCTCTTTCGTAAGAGTTTCAAAATCCGAGCTGTGCATTCTGTTTATCGGGCTGAACACGCCGAACTGTATAAAACGCACGTAAAGCTCCGCGTTCGTTACGCCCAACATATGCCCGCCTATATCGTGGCTCCACCACGTATACCCTACGTTAGAAGCGGTATATGTAAAATACGGCAGATATTCGAGAGTTTTCCACGAAATTATGGTATCGCCGGAAAAGCCCACGGGATAGCGATGAGAACCTATGCCGGCGTATCTCGAAAGTATAAGCGGGGTTTTGCTTCTGTTTTTTATCTCCTGATAGTGATAATGATTAAGACTCCAAAGCGGATCCACCCCCTCTATTCCGGAAGTGGTTCCCTGCTGCCAGTCTATCCACCAGAAGTTGACGCCGTCCTTTTCGTAAGGGATAACGAGCAACTCGAAATAATTGTTGATAAAATTGTCGTCGGTAAAATCGAACTTTATCTGCTCGCAGGTTTCGGGGTTTTTCCCCATAGCTTTCGCCATATCCGCATACTGATTTTCCCAAAATCTTACGCCCTCTGCGGGGTGAAGATTAAGCGTTATGGCGACGTTTTTGTTTTTTACCTGTTTTAAGAAGCTTTTATAATCTTTGAAAAGGTTTTCGTTCCAAGAAAAGCCCGTCCAGCCGAGAATACCCGTTCCGCAATACTTTTCGGAATTTTTGTTCTGCTCGGTTATATGCTTTTCTTTGTCTATGTTTTTGGAATAGTGCCAGTCGGTGTCTATCGTGGCTACCGTAAGCGGAATATTTCTTTCTTCAAACTTATTGAAAAGCCTTAAATATTCCCTGTCCGTATACATATAGTATCTCGACCACCAGTTGCCGAGCGCGAAACGCGGAACGAGCGGCGGCTTGCCGCAAATTTTATAAAAATCCTTTACCGCCTGCCGATAGTCTTTGCCGTGCGCGAAAACATATCTGTCCGTTCCGTCGTAGTCGCTTTTTCTCGTTTCGCCGTTTTTAAGAAGGGTAAAAGAATCGGAATCGTCGAAATAAGCGACTCCGCTTTTTGAACACACTCCGAGTCCTAATTCTATCTCCGTTTTTTTGTTATTCACGAAGTCTATAAGTTCGTTCCCCTCGCAAACGTCCAAGGTTCTGCACGTTCCCAAAAGATTTCCGGCGTTAGATACGGACTTTTCCTCGCCCGCTATAATAACGGAGCAGTCCTCTACGTTTTCCCGCACGATAAGGGTTACGAAATCGGTTTTAACCGTCAGTTTGTCTTCGCCGCAAACGCTTTCGTACTTTTGCGCGGGTAGGTCCCTGAACCACACTCTGCCCGTCGCCTCGTCTCTGAACTTTTTGTTTTTTTCACGCTCGATTCTGAAAAGTCTGTCCGTCAGAACGGTTATTCTGTAATCCTTCCAAAAAATCTCGTTTTCTCGTTTTGCTTTCGGCGATACTTTTGCAATCAAATAATCTTTTAACATATCTCTGCACGGCAAATTCAAAGAACGTGCCTTTATTTTTTTTACTTCTCGTATTTAATATTGTTCTTTTCGTAGTCCACGCCTTTTGTTTTTGCGGTAATGGGCAATTCTTCTATGGAATTTATCGTTTTTCCGTCCTGAACGAAGTTCTTAAAAAACACGTCCTGCAAACGGAAGCTTTCGCCGTACACGCCCGCGTGATTATAGTCCGCAAGGCTGATGTTTATACCCTTGCCGCTTTCGACTCGATAGCCGTAGCTGTCTACGCCCTTAAAGCTTTCTTCGCCCGAATAGTCGTAGTAATAGGTAAAGTTTTCAAACCGTATGTTCTTTGCGGAACCGTAGCTTGCGTGGTCGTGATCGTTTTCGGGCAAATCGGAAAACGTCCATTGATTAGGTCCTACCGAAACGTTTACCGCGTAACCTATGCAGTAATAGCTGTCGCAGTTGCGGAAGGTAACGTTTTTAACCTCGTGTCCGTCGCCGACGATTACCAAAAACGCGCCCATGGCTTCGTCCCACGTTGCCGCCTGAAACAGAGAGCTGCAATCCTCGAACAGAATGTCGGAAACGTCCATTTCCGTTTCCTGAATAAAGCCGAAGCTTCGCGTTTTATCCGCCCACGCCTGATTGTGGCGGAAAACTATATCCTTGCCGCCCACGCCGGAAAGCGGCGCGCTTCCTTTGGTGGCTTTTACTTCGAACAAATCGTCTCCCGAACGAATCCAGCTGTTTTCCACCGTGCCGTTTTTGGTATTGCACAGCGCAATTCCGTCCGAGTTTATTTTATAGCCGAAAATTTTAACCCCGTCTACCGCGACGTTTATGCAGTCGGTAAACAAAAGATTCCACGCGCCCGCTCCCGTTATGGTTATGCCTTCCACTTTAAGATTTTCGGAAGTCTGAAAGTTAAGCGGGTGCCTTGCGTGTACGTATAATTCGGAAAAATCCACCACGCCGTACCCCGTTACGGAAACGTTTTTAACGCCTTCCGCCCTGAAAAAAGCCTGCCAATTTTCGTTTCCGGAAGAATTAGTAACGTGCGCTTCGGTATAAAAATCGGGTTGCTTTGCTATTATCAGCGCGCCCGTTTCCAAATGCACCTCGGAATCGGACTCGAAAATCATTGCGTCTACGTAATGAATCCCCGCGGGGAAATTCAGAACGGTGTGACTTTTAACGGTGAGTATGCCGTCCGAACCGTCGTAATCGACCACACGATAACCCGCGGGCGCGGAATACCTTGCAATCTTTCTTACGAACAGCGTATAAGGCAAATCTATATCGAACTTGCCGTTAAAAAGCACGTTGTAATCGTCGAAAGAGTTCACCGTAAATCTTACGACGTCGTTTTCTACCTTCGGCGTTATGCCGAATTTTTCGGGAATAACGAAGGCTTTTTCGGTGTGCTTTCTCGTTTTTATTGACACCGTGAGCGGGAAATTCGATTCTTCGCAATCAAAGTAGCCGAAAGAATGAACCTCCGAATGTACCGCGGAAACGCTGTAAGAATAAACCTCGAAGTTTTCGCCGTTTTTATCGGTTACGGAAACCACGTAATGAGGACATTCTATAATGCCGTCGGGGCTGCCTTCTACCGACAAATACCTATCTTTAAAGTCGGAATACTTAACGAACGAGCTTTCCGAATCGAGGTCTACGCTCTCGATAACTTCGGGAAGCTTCATAGATCCCGCGGAATAAGAAGGTTCCTTTTTGCCGCTATTGCAACCCGAAAAGGCGCAGTAAAGGGCAAGAATCAAACATAAAAACAATATCGGTAATCTTTTATTCTTCATTATCGTTCGTTTTCTCCTCGTCGGTATTTTTCGCGCTTTCCGCAGCGTTCTTTTTCTTATTTTTCTTAATCAGAATAACTGCCGTCGCAGTCGCCGCCGAAAGCGTTGCCGCCGCAACGCAGGCTATTATTATAACCACCCTAGAACTTCCGCCGTTTTTTTCGCTTTCTACGCGAATTTTTATAACTTTGTTCAGCCTGTTGCCCGATTTATCGTACGCCTTTATTACGAGAAGATAAGCACCCTCTTCCTCCGCGGTGAAACCGCTTGCGTACTTAACGAGCTTTCCGCTCGGACTGTAAAGCGCGTATTCGCTTTTGAAATTTTCGTCCAGATCATCTTTTACGGTGATTTTCGGCAACGCAACGAACTCGCCGAGCTTTACAGTTTTCGCGAGTTCGAAAGAGAGATTATAGTAAGGAGCTTCCTGATCGCTTAAAGAAACCTCTTTTATTGTCGCGGTGCGATATTCCGCGGGACATTGACCGTAAGAATATATATTGATATAAGAAAAGCTTTCGTTATCGGAAATCCCGCTGTAAGTAACGTATTGCGAAACGGTATCGTATTCTATTTTGCGATAGTTTATATAAAGATTTACGTTGTCCGTTTTGGTAGAGCTGTTCTTTATTTTCTCGAACGATATAACAATCGTTCCGCTTGCTCCCGCGGAATACGGACCGAACAGAGAAAACACCTTGCCGAAATCGTTGCATACGAGCGCGTTCACCAAGTATTCGGAATCTTCCCTGTAAATCATAAAGTATATCGCTCCCCTTTCCGGGCTGCCGAAGCCGCCGCTTTGCGGATTTTTGCCTATTCCGAGCGAAACCCAGCAATCGAGGTAGTTATCCGCGCCGAGGCGTTTGTTTCCGAGCGAAGATACGTCGAGAGTGATAGCCAAGCCGTTCTTTTCCGTTTCAAACGGAAGCTCACAATACGCAGTTTCGGAAATTTTAATTCCTTTTTCCGTTGCGGTGACACCGGAATCGCTGCCGCGCCAATATTTTTCGTCGAAAACATTCCGATAGGAATCGTTGTGGTCCACGTTTTTCTTTATATTGCTTTTATACTTCGCATAGGTCGTATGCCCGTTGACTTCCGTAAAGTATAAGAAGGTATAAATTCCCAAATCGGAAGGAACGAAGTTAAGGCTGCCCGCGGGAACGACGTAAGTTATCGTGTTGCCGTCGGGTTTGGTTATTTTGCAATATACCTCCAAATCCTCGCGAAGCTCTTCTCCGAGGTAGACGGAAGGTCTCGGCACCGCAAAGCGCGTTCCGTTCCTGCCGTAGGGCATAATCTCTTCCGCAAAAACCATTCTCGGAGCTTCGGAAGAAGGTTCCACGTCCGCGTAAATATAGTTTTCGGAAAAGTTGCCCATCTTATCGGAAGCGGTGTATTTCAAGCTGTATTCTCCCGTAAAATCGAGACAGAACCCTTGTTTTCCGTCCTTTTCGATAATTTTCACTTCGTCGCCGTTGGGGTCGTAAACGGTAAGCTCGTACGGAACCTCGCCGTCTATATAATCTATCATTATAATGCGTTTAAGCGTGTAAAAATCGCCCGATTTATAGCCCGTTTCCGTTCTTTTGCTTATTTTGTAAAAACTGTAATTCTCGTCGTACATGACGGGCGCGTACGCGTCCGACTTGACTACCGAATTAACAAGAATATTTCCGCCCTTTATGCGGAAAGCAATATAAACGTTTCCGTCCGTTACAAAATCATCGGTATTAACCGTGTAGCAAGAGCCGTACGAAGCAAACTGCACGCCGTCCGCAAAAATTTCTATGCCCGTAAAAGGCGCGGCGGCTCTTCTCGCAAAGCCCAAAGAGCGTTCGCCCTCCGCGCTATTTAAAAGCATTTCGCCGAGAGAAGATACGGTCGCTCCGCCCTCCGCGTTTTTGCCCGAAAAATAGGCGCGCATAAGGGGCGAGTTGCCCGATTTTTTGATATTGAAGTATAAGCCGTAAGCGGTTTTGCGGTCGAAGTCCACTCTTCCCGCTTTGTTCGTTATGGCGATTTCCACTTCCTTGTCGCTCGTAAGTCCGTCGAAATCGAAGTTTACGTTAAAGTTGCCGGAAAAATCTACGGGAAGCATATAATAAACTTCTCCGCCGATAACGAGGTCGTCCCCTCTCTTCTGGGCGGGCGTTTCGGAAACGTAGTTGCTTTCTTCGTAAAACCCGTTATAATTCCATTCGTCGTCATGCGAAATATAAACCTTTCCGCCGCCGGATTTGTATCCTAAATAAATCTTCTCCGCGGAGAAATACTCGGAAAGGTTTTTATCGAGAGTATAGCTCGTTCCGTCGTAAACTATTTCCAACTTATTTTCGCCGTTAAGCCTTACGGAAAATTCGTGCGAGCCGAAAACTTCCGCGCCGCCGAAAATCCGCTCCGAAACGACGTCGTTTCCGTCCGAAAAATGCGCCGTCAAGTCTGCTTTTTCCGCTATGGTAAAATCGAAATACACGCCATTAGTGCTTTTATCCGAGTAATTTATCTTGTCGGAAGCACCGAGGACTATTTCAAACAAACCGCTATACG
>CAKQEE010000039.1 GCA_934230055.1 uncultured Clostridia bacterium | reverse complement strand
TTCAACGGGTTTACGCCGAGCGAGTGCAGAAAAACAAAACGGTATAAAAACGTACCGCCGATAAGCTGCATCGAAGAGAAAACAATTTTTTCGGAAGGAGAAAAAGAAAAAGTGAAGAACGCGACAACGGCGCAAGGCGAGGTAAAGACGGTAAACGGATACGAAACGGTAACGATAGAGAAAAAACTTCTTGTAGGATTCGGAAAAAGATTTCTCGGAAAACCCGAAAGACGGAAAAAAGCCGACGAAAAATTTGTTACGACGACGCGAAGAAAACAAGAGGCTATGCGGGCAATAAGAAAAGAGGACGATTGCGACTGGTGGGAAATTCTTGACGACTTTGACGAGGTTGGCTTTTATTGCGCTTGTGCGGTCGAGCCGCGTTGCGGAATTTTTTCGGAGAAAACGGACGGAAAGTTCAGACTTTGCAACGAGAAGAATAAAAGGAATACGATAGCGGGGGAAGTCGCCGCGCCGCACGAAGAAGGAAGCGGAAAAAGAGTGGAAGTCGATGAAAAATGGCGAGAACTTGCAGAAAAAACACGTTGCAAAGAGTATGATTATTCTTTTGAAGAAACGGAGTTGATAAAGGTCGTCGGCAGACTTAAAAGATTTACGGCGAACGGAAAATACGCTAAATTCGTTTCAGAAAACAAGGATTTTCCTATGGAGATTCTCGATTCTTTTACAAAAAACGTTTATGAAACGTTTGAAAGAGAGAGTCTTGTAAGAGATGAAACGCGAGCGGAGTTGCTTAAAATCCATTGGACGAAGCGTGACGAAATTAAAAAGAGGCATTTAGAACTTTTTATTCCGATAAAATAGAGGAGTAAAGAAAACTTTTTGCCTGCGAGTGCGCCGCGAACAAATAGAACATGACAAAAAACGGGGCGAAGGCGTCGCTTTTATCAAAAAGGAAAAAAATTACCGCGTACTTTATTTATGTATTGCAAATTTTTTGCGACGGTGTTAAAATAACGTAAAGGCAAAAATAAAAGCAATAAGCCGGGGAAGGGTTTACGGAACGCGCGGTTTTCCTTCTCGGAAAGGTAAAAGATTTTTTGCGGCAAAACCTTAAAAGGAGGGTATAAATAATGGATTTAATAACAGCTATGCGGGAAAGGCACTCGGTGCGTGCGTTTAAAAGCGAGCCGATTGAAAGTTGTGCCGTTTCCGTTCTTAACGACGTGATAAAAGAGTGTAACGAAGAGGGCGGGTTGAATTTTCAGCTCGTGCTGAACGAGCCGCAGGCATTCGGCGGACTTATGGCGCGGTACGGAAGCTTTTCGGGCGTAAAAAACTACGTTGCTTTTATCGGCAAAAAAGAAAAGAACGCCGACGAAAAAATAGGGTATTACGGCGCGAAGGTTATGCTTTGCGCACAAGCCGCGGGGTTAAATTCGTGCTGGGTTGCGCTTACTTATAAGAAGGTAAAATCCGCGTACGTGGTCGGCGAGGGTGAAAAAATTTACAGCGTGCTTGCGCTTGGATACGGCGATACGCAAGGCGTTCCGCATAAAAACAAGCCGAAAGAAGCTTTAATAAGCGAAGGCGGATACGCTGCCGTCCCCGAATGGTTCGCGCGTGGGGCAAAAGCTGCCATGCTTGCGCCGACGGCAACTAATCAACAACGGTTTTTGTTAAGTTATGAGGGGGAAAACAAAGTTAAAGCCGTTGCGAAAAGCGGGTTTTATTCGCAGATGGATTTGGGAATAGTCAAATACTTTTTCGAGCTCGGCGCGGGGAAAGAAAATTTCGTCTGGACGAAATAAAAGCTTAAACGCGCGCGATTTTTTATTCGGAAGACCTTAAAAACCGTAAGTTGTTGACAAATAAGGCAGATTTATATATAATTAACGTATAAAAAATAGTTTGAGAGGCAGTTGTGGGGAATAATAAAAGTACGAGCGAGAAGATAGATAATCTTATACTCAAAGCAAAAGAACAGCCCGAAGTTATGCGCTTTACAAAAGCAAAGAAGATTGCGTTGACGGCGTCGATATTAGGTCTTATTCTTTTTGCTATAATGACCGTGATATACATTCTTGGCAAAGGCAGAGATACGAGAATAGTCTTTATAGCAAGAATTGCAGGATTTGTCGTGGCGATTATAGGCTGTGTGGTTTACAGATTATTGATAAACAAAGAACGCAACGCGTTGCAAGAAGCTGTAAACCGATTGAATTCCGAACGGACGGAAGATAAAAATCTGCTCGATGATACAGGTGTTTTTGCGGAAAGCTTTACGGAAACGAAAGTCTCCATATCGGAAAGGGATTACGATAAGCCGTCAGAGACGAGTGTCGCTCCTGAAAAAAGTATGGGAACAAGGGTTTCCGATATGCGCAAGCATATACTTTTCGACATGGTTATAATTGCGTTGCTCATAATATTCATTTTGGCAATGCTGTTGCCGTATATAACGATTTTGGGCGAAAAATATAATATTTTTTCGTACGCAAAAGCCGTTTTGCAAGAGGAAATCGATCCGAGTACGGGCAAAGCCATAGAAACGGACGTTTTTAACCGCTCGATTTTTTATTATGCTTGGAAAGTTATTTTAGGGGAAGGAAAAATCTTAGGCCCCTTTGAAACCGCTGAAATTGCAGGTGAAATGAACTTTATTCTGTTTGCGATTATGGGACTGTCTTTTATCGGCTCTGCCATTATGTATATGGCAAGATGCGTGCGTTCGTACGTTAAGACGGAGGACTATATTAAAAACGAAAAGATACCCGTTGCACAATCCGATTCGGTAGGCAAGAAACTGCACAGCTACGGCAGTTCCGTAGCGATAGCCAATACGGGTTTTGTTTTTATGTTGATTTTCTATTTGCCGGCTTTTTATTATGTTTGGAAGGAAACGGACGGAAACGCTTTGGGCGAGCTGTTTTCGGTTAGTCCGTTTATGATTATTTTGCCGTTATTAGTGGCTGCTACGGCGAACGTTTTATGGGTAATTCAGCGAGTAAGAGCAAATAATAACGAACAACTTAAAAACGATATGGCATACTTCGATCTTTACCGCGGACGGTATCGCAAAAAACGTGGTTAGACGAGGCGTTCAAATCACGCAAGCGCGGAAAACTTAAACGCGGGCGGAAAAAGTCGGCGCGAGGGTTACCTTGCGGGCTTTGAAAAAGGCAAGGAAAATTCGGCTAAATTAAAAAGTTTGCGGCGAAAAGAGAAGCGACAAGCGGCGAAAAGAGACGCGGAAAAATGTGAAAAGGGAAACGGGCGAGCCTTTTTGAAACGATGAAAAGGCTCGCTTTTTCGCGCTTTATAAAGGCGGCGGCGCGAACTTTTGCTAAAAATTTCGCTCTTAAAACGCGAAATAAAGGGCTACCGCTCTTTTTTGCTTGATTATTTTTTCATAAAAGTATATACTAGAAAAGTATATTTTAACGTATACGCACAGATATTTGTATTTTGGAGGATTTTATGCCGGAAGGCTCTGTTCCGCGACTTATCGCGCTGATAGTTTTGGTTATTTTTTCGGGATTCTTTTCCGCTACGGAAACCGCGTTTTCCTGTGCGAGCCGAACGAAGCTTCGTTCGCTCGCGGGAAACGGAAACAAGCGGGCTAAAAACGTTCTCGTTCTTGCGGAAGATAAATTCGACAGACTTATCAGCACCATACTTGTCGGAAACAATATCGTAAATCTTTCCGCGGCGACCGTCGCCGCAAGCTTTTTCGCGCTGATATTAAAGGGCGCGAAAGTAGACTCGGGGCTGGTTTCCACGATCGTAATGACCGTTCTCATTTTGATTTTCGGCGAAGTCACGCCCAAATTCATAGCGAAGGTTTACCCCGAAAAATTCGCGATGGGTTTTTATCCCGTCGTTATTTTCTTCTTTTACTTCCTGTACCCGTTTACATTGTTCTTTTCGGGCTGGAAGTGGCTTATAACCAAAATTTTCCGCATTAAAAGCGAGGACGTGGTTACCGAGGACGAGGTTATGACCGTCGTGGAAGAAGCGGAAGAGGACGGCACGTTAAAGTCGGACGAAACGAAACTTATTCGTTCCGTTATAGAATTCGACGATCTGGAAGTGGGCGATATTTTGGTGCCGCGCGTGAACGTGGTTGCGGTAGACGTGCAAACGTCTATGGAAGAGATACGCAGAGTTTTCGACGAAGAGGGGTATTCGCGCCTTCTCGTTTATAAAGATACCATAGATACCGTTATCGGCACTATACACGAAAAAGACTTTTTCAGCGCGTACCTTGCGGGGAAAAAGAACGTGGACGGCATTTTGCAGAACGCTTTTTATACCACCGAACACGCTAAAATTTCTAACCTGCTTAAACAGTTGCAAAAAAAGAAGGTACATATCGCCGTCGTTTTAGATGAGTACGGCGGAACGCTCGGGCTTGTTACCCTCGAAGATATTTTAGAGGAGCTGGTCGGCGAAATCTGGGACGAACACGACGAAGAAGTGAACTACTTTAAGAAGATAGACGACGAGCGTTATCTCGTGGACGGCAACGCTCCCCTTTCGGAGGTGTTCGAGTTCTTCGGATTAAAGCACGAGGACGAACAATTCGATTCCAACACCGTCAGCGGCTGGGTTATAGAAAGGCTTGGCGAAATTCCTCATGCGGGGGTTAAAACGGAATTTTCGGGCTTGGAATTCGAGGTTACGAAGTCTACCGTAAAGCGCGTTTTGCAAGTTAAAGTAACCATTCTTCCCAAAGAAGAAGACGAGAAAGAAAAAGATAAAGAGAAGGATAAAGATTAACAGAAAGTTTTTGCCTTCTCTTAAATCGTTCGTTTTGCCGGGCAAGTTTTTCAGGCGGCAGAACGAACGAGCTACGCACCCGTAGCGCAATTGGATAGAGTGTCGCCCTCCGACGGCGAAGGTTGCGGGTTCGACTCCCGCCGGGTGTACCAAGCAATAGGCGGAACGCAAAAGCGTTCCGCCTATTGCTTTATAAACGGAGACTCGGGTTGAATCCGCGGTTCGGCTTTGCCATCGTAGCGTAAGCGGAGATGTCTCCCGCCGGGTGTACCAAAAAGAAAGCTCCGAACAACGTTCGGGGCTTTCTTTTCGGGCATTTCCGAGAGGAAATGCCGAACCATTGCGGGTTCTGATCGCCTGGCGGCGGACGGCAACCCTTTTGTCGCTTGCGCGGCGATTTTGAAAGTTATTGCGTGAAAAATAACGGGCGAAGAAATTATAAAATTTATTCCCGAAATGCCGTCTTAAAGATATTGACAAACGCTAAAACGGGAGTACAATAAAAACTCCCCGCGAAAAGTTCTTTTAAATCTTTACTTTAAAAGGTTTTCTATGATAAAATATCTTTATAGGTTGCGGCGGTCGCGATTACGCGGCGAGGGTACGTGCAAGGCGGCGTAATATATCGCGTAGCAAAATAAAAGGAGAAAAAGATGGGCAGGGTTAAACATACGGTAAGATTCGTTCTGCTCGTCGCAACGATAATCGCGGCGGCGTTGCTTGCGCTTGCCGTAAAACCGGTTTCCGATTATGCCCGTTACGAAACGGCTTCCGTCGCACGGCTATATGGCGGCGCGGTTAATATAGAAATCAAAAACGGCGCGGAAGCTTTTTTTTACGAAGAGGACGGCGCGCTCGTGTTCGAAGTGATTCAGCGCGGCGAAGAATACGATGACGTTTGCGTGACGATAACTTTTCCCGAAGCGACTTACGATACGGAAAAGCTTGCCGAAAATCTCGGCGTAGATAGCGGCGCGGAGAATTCCGACGAATTGACGAAAAAAATTATATCCGCCTACGAAAAGGGCGCGTATCTCGCAAAGATGAATTTTTCCTTTTCCGCGGCGCGGAGCGAATCGGTGGCAGACGCCTATTATTCCCTTTCTTTCGGCGGGGGCGAAGCGCAGGAGCGGGAAGTTTATTTCCGCGACGACGCGAAAACCTTAAGCACGGGGGAATTTAAGCTCGTTCGCGGCGAAGCCGTAAAAATGAAAATCGTTTTCGGCTCCGAAAAGGGCGGCGCGATGAGAAGCGGCAAGTATTATTTAACGTCGAGTCTCGAAATAACGGGACTTGCCGAAAATCCGCTTTCCGTGTGGGAGAGAATAGGGATAGGCGCGCGCGCCGCGGGTACGGCTTTTGGCAAAAAGGGGCTTGCGGGACTGCTCGGTGAAAGCTCTCTCTTAAACGTCTACGGCTTGTTTTGCGCTTTTCTCGGGCTTGCGTTTTTATGGAAGGATTTGCGTAATTCTTTCACACTTGCGGGCGCGGTCGTTACGAAAAAGTATTTTAAGGATTATGCGGAAAGGATTTTTTTGCGCGGCGAATTGATTTGCGACGGGGAGATTTCCACGAGCGGTATGAAATTGCTCGCTTCCGTTTTTCTCGGGATAATATTTTACGCACTTTGGCTTGCGCTTGCCCCGATAAGAATTATCGTTCTTGCCGCGGCAGATATATATTTTGCCGTGACGGGCGATATTTACGAGGCGCGTTGGTCGATTTGCGGTAATCTGCTGCTCGGCGCGGGGTTTGTTTTCGTTCTGCTCGGCGCGGGGGCGATGGCGGCTAATTCCGTGATTATCGGGCTTTTGATAGGAATTTTCGGTGCGGCGGCTCTTTTTTTCGGAAATTTTTTATGCAAAAACGCCGTTCTTACCGTTGAAGAATGATGCGGCGGAAACAGTAAAGAACGATAAAGTTTGGCGTGGCGCGGGTGAACGGGCTGAACGGGCGCAATTAGCGCAACAACCGATTAAAGACAATAAAAAAAGGAAGTATATTATGGCAAAAACCGTGGTCGTGGGAATGAGCGGCGGAGTGGACAGTTCGGTCGCCGCGCTGCTTCTTAAAGAGCAAGGATATAACGTCGTCGGGCTGTATATGAGCAACTGGAAGGAAACGGACGAGTGCGGCGCGTGTACGGGCGAACAGGACTTCGCGGACGTGCGCAGAGTCGCAAACGCAATCGGTATTCCTTATTACACGGTAGATTTGTCCAAAGAATATATGGACAGGGTTTTTTCTTACTTTCTTCGGGAATACGAGGCGGGCAGAACGCCTAATCCGGACGTGCTTTGCAATCGCGAAATAAAATTCAAAGATTTTAAGGAACGCGCGCTGGAACTCGGCGCGGATTATATCGCGACGGGACATTATTGCGATATTCTGCACGACGGCGACGTTCATTACCTTTTAAAGGCGAAAGACCAAAGCAAGGACCAGACTTATTTTCTTAATCAGCTTTCGCAGTCGCAGTTAGAGGGCGTTTTGTTCCCGTTGGGAAAGCTGGAAAAGTCGGAAGTGCGCGCCATTGCGGAGAGAAACGGACTTGCCACCGCCGCGAAAAAGGATTCGACGGGGATTTGTTTCATAGGCGAAAGAAATTTCCGGAATTTTCTTAAACAATACATTCCCGCGCGCCCCGGAAAGATTATGACGTACGACGGAAAAGTTCTCGGCGAGCATATAGGACTTATGTATTATACGATAGGTCAGCGGCGCGGACTTAATATCGGCGGGCAGAAGGGCGACGACGGTTCGCGCTGGTTCGTTATAGAGAAGGATTTGAAAAACAATATTCTGTATGTCGCGCACGGGGCGGAGGACAGGCTTTACAGCAAAGGACTTATTATGAAGACTTGCAACTGGATTCCCGCGCCGCCGAAAGAGAAAGTTTTCGAGTGTACGGGAAAGTTCCGTTATCGCCAGCCCGAACAAAATTGCACCGTATATATATATAATGAATATATAGAGGTAAAATTCGCCGAAAAACAGCGCGCCATTACGGAAGGACAGTTCGCCGTTTTCTATTCGGGAGAAAAGTGCATCGGCGGCGGCGTTATCGAAAAAGCCGTTTTCTGATTCGGTATCGTGTCCGTCGTTTTTTTACTCTTCTTTCGTTCGTTTTTGTTCATCGCGCGCAGTATACGCGCCGTTACGTATAATGAATATATAAAAGCGTTTACGCTACGGCGAAAAGCTTGTCGCAAAACGACTATGAAAAACATGTTAAGAAACTTATTTAAAACCGCTCGTAAATGTTGAAAACAGGCGGTTTTAAATTTTCGGCAAAAAAACTTAAAAAGTTTTAAAAACTTCGTAAAAACGCTTGACTATTGTTTTTGTTTAGTATATAATCAATAACGCTTTCGGAAAAAAGCAGGTGATAAAAAGCCGAAATCGCAAGTAAATATCTAACGATTAAGCACTTCGCGATTTACAAAATGTCGTACTCTGCGCAAGCGGACACACAACATTTAGTGGCTACCGAAAAAACTTCGAAAAAAGTTAAAAATTTTGAAGAATTTTCGTGAAAATCGCTTGACTATTAAAGCGATTTAATATATAATCAGTATCACTTCGCGAAAAACGAAGCACCGCAAGCGAAAGCGTGGCGAGAGATTCGAAACGGTTTCGGTCAGGACGGGTATCAAAGATGACTTTTAAGAACGCTTCGGTACCGAAAAAACTTTCAAAAAAGAATTTGAAAAAATTCAAAAAAGTTCTGAAAAATGCTTGACTTAATAAATTACTTGTGGTATTATGTATAGGCTGTCGTCGAGAGACACAGTCAAGCGTCAACCGATGTTGACGGGAGTTGGTTAAAAATTGAATAGAAGGAAATAAGACAAAATAATAGTTATTTTGAAAGTTTCTGTCAAAATCTTTGAAGTATGAA
>CAKQEE010000038.1 GCA_934230055.1 uncultured Clostridia bacterium | reverse complement strand
GGCGAATACGACCTTGCTCTTTATACGCACAAGAAGATGAAAACGGACGCGGAAATAGCAAAAACCGTTCTTCCGCTTGCAAGAAAGGCCATCGCGGAGCTAAAAGAATTCACTTTCGATTCTATTCACGACGCGATGATGAAGCTCGTTGCCGACCTCGGCGTTAAAAACGGACAGGTTTTCTGGTGCGTAAGAGTTGCCATCTCCGGCAAAGAATCTACCCCCGGCGGCGTTATGGAAATAGCGGAACTACTCGGAAGGGAAGAAACGCTTCGCCGTCTCGATTATTCTATCGCGCTTCTTAATAAATAATATCCGAAAATAAAATTTTAAGCGGGCGAACCGAAAACTTCCGGTTCGCCCGCTCTTTTTCTTTTTTATGCCGTCATATAGCAATTTATATCGCAGCTCATATCGCCGCGCGCCTTAAAGCCCCTCTTAAAACGGCGATTCTAAAACTTCGTTTTTAAGTTAAGTCCCCATTCCTCTATTTTTTCGCAGGCGGTTTTAACCCTTAAAACGTCGTAATCCTCCATTCTGTGTCCGTCGAAACCCACGCTTAAATAT
The DNA here is from genome assembly GCA_934230055.1 of uncultured Clostridia bacterium. Lineage (GTDB taxonomy): Bacteria > Bacillota > Clostridia > Christensenellales > Borkfalkiaceae > UBA1259. Next base: position 8,389 of record CAKQEE010000038.1, on the reverse strand, counting down.
ACGCCCGAATTCCTTATAATTTCGCGCTCCTTTTCGCTCGCGAAAAATCTTTTCACGTATTCGTGTTCGTGATGACCGTGAGTAGTGTCGTAATTCACGTTCATCTCCCAAAAAATCCCCGCCTTAGCCATTTTTCCGAAATATTCTTCGGGCGAAACGCCGATTATTTCCGCATAAGCGAACAAATCGGTGTGCGCGACGCCGCACGATATACCTACCTTTTCCGCATAACCGAAAAGGTCTCCGCCCGTAACGCTTTCCGGCTCGTCAACGTTTTCTATAAGCGCGTAGTCGTAAGCTTTCGGCACCGAAAAATCGGTAAGCGCCCAGCTCGGGTGGGTGGAAAGCTCTATCCCGCAATAAATTTTGATTTTATCTTTATACTTTTCCGCAAGCTTTCTTATAGCGGCATTCTGTTTCTTTTCTATGCCTCGTATCCAATAATTGTGGTCGGTTATGCCGAAAACCTGTACCCCGCAGTCTATCATTTTTTGCACGAGAGCTTCGGGGTCGTCGCTCGCGTCCTTGGAAAAATTCGTATGTGCGTGTAAATCGACTATCATTTTTATGTCATCCTTTGCCCTTCGCCTTTAAGGTTTCGTTAAGAGTATTATTAAAGGCGGCAAAGAATTTTTGCCGCCTTCTGTTTTTTTCGTAAGTTAAGCGTTCCAAACCGCTTCCGCGTCTCCCAAAGCCTTAACCCCGAGAACCACTTCTGCCTGCGCGGCTTTGATGTTGATTTTTTCAAGCTCTTCGCAAGAAGCAAACGCATACGCGCCTATCTCTTTAACGCCGCTTAAAGTAACCTCTTCGAGCGCGGAACCCGCAAACGCGTATTCGCATATTCTTTCCGCCTTTACGGAAAGCTTGCTTAAATTCGTTTTTTCAAAAGCGTGTTCGCAAATCTCTTTAAGAGAAAGCCCGTCGAAGGAAATTCCGCCGTCTTTTATTTTAGACGCGCCGTCGAACGCGTGAGCGTAAATAATCTCTACGGTCGTTGCAAGGGTAACCTTTTCCACGCCGCTGCTTGCAAAGGCATAAGCACCTATCGCAACCACGCCCTCGCCCACGTTCACCGTGCTTACGCCCGATATTCCGTTAAAAGCATAAGCGGGAATATTGCAGGCTTTGTCTGCCAAGGGGGCTATCGTAACCTCCGCAAGAGTTGCGGGAATATAGTAGGTGGCGGTGGAAGAACCGTAGTTCGCCGTAACCGAAGCTCCGCCCTTGTACTCTTCCGTGCCGAAAACCGCCGCAAACGTTCTTTCTACGTCTACGTCCTTGTCCTCGCCCTTTTCGGTCTGACCGATATAAGCGTCTCCGTTACCGTGAATACCTACGAAGGGAAGGGTAAGTTTTTCCAAAGCACGCATATTTTTGAACGCGCCCGCGTCTATTTCCGTAACCGTCGCGGGGACGATAACGGTTTTTAAGTTGTCGTTATCCTTAAACGCGCCGTCTTTGATTCTGCCTATCGTGATGTTGCCGTTGTCTTTCGCATACGCGCCGATGTCGAGCGTATCCGTTCCGTCGCTCACGTAACCGTAAACGGTATAAAAATCGTCGCCCGCAAATTTCTTTACGAGAAGTCCTTTGGCTCCGTCTTTACCGCTTCCCGCAGAGCAGGCCACGGCGCAAAGCGCGGTTGCCGCAACCAGCGCGGCGATAAGTATCGTTCTGATAATTCTTTTCATTTTGGCTCCTTAAAAAGTATACTGCCGTTTATACCTAATTAGTTTACCATTTATAGACCGATTTGTCAACGGATAATATTTATTTACTCGCTAAAAAACTTTAAATTTACACGATTTATCCGCGCGTTTAAGTTTTTGCGGGAGGCTACCGCGTTAAATTACCGCCTTTCCCTCGTAAAAGCTTTTAAAAATGCCGTCAGAACCCGCGTAAACCCTTTCAAATTCCCCCGCGACGTCGTAAGGCTTTGCCACACGGAATTTGTATTTCTCGTAATAATTTTTAAGCGCGGTAAAAAATCTTTCGTCGCCGACGGTCTTTCTTACCAGGTCGTACATAAGCACAGGTTCTATATACGCCGCGTTCACGTACTCGTATTCGCCGGAAAAATCCGCAAGAGAACGGAGTATGGCGGTATTTACGCCGCCGAAAAGCTTATCGTATACCGAGCAAAAGGTTTTATATGTGGTTTCCGCGCTTTTTATAAGGTTTTCCCGCGAGTAACCGTACTCGGCGAAATTTTCGTAAAACACGATAACGGAATACTCCGTAAGCCCCTCGTCTAAAAAACCGTACTTTACTTCGTTGTTGCCGACGGCGGTTTGCCACCACTGGTGCGCCGTTTCGTGAACGACTACTTCGCGATAAGCTGTTTCTTCCAGAGCGTCCGAAATAAAGGTAAGCGCGGAAAACTCCATTCCGCCCTGCACGAATTCCGTTTGCACCGCGGAATAGACGGGATAGATATATTCGCCGAACTTTTCCGAAAAAAGATTTATCGCGCGGACGGCGGTTTTAAGCGTTTCTTCCGGAGCATCGTCTTTATAAAAATAGTAATTAACTTCCGTATTGCCCGCTTTTGCGGTTACGCTTTCAAAATTTTCGGACAGCACGAACGCGAACGAACGCGCCGAATCGAGCTTATAAACGGAGGTTGTTTTTCCTTCCGCGCGTTTGCTTTCGGTAATTTTTCCGCTCGCGGCAACGGTATATTTTTCTTCCGCGCAAAGGGTTACCTTATAATTCGCAACCTCCGCGAAAAACGGATCGCCTATCGCATAGTATTCGCACTCGAAAAATCCGTTTTCCTCTCTGCTGCAAAGAATAGGATAAAAATTCGCAAGATTTATAGTTTTTTTGTTTATTCCCGTCCGAGCTATAACCTTTGCGAGCTTTAATGAAAATTCTATTTCCACCGCCGTTTTTTCCTCCGGATAAACGGGCGAAAAAAGGTTTACCGAAAGAATATTCTCATCTTTGCCGCAAATTTCGTATTCGAGCTTTTGCCCCGCGGAGGAAACGCCCTTTATTTTCATTTCGCCGTAGCTTTTGCCCGCGTAGTATGCCCTCCCTTCGTATTGCTCGTTTATGGGCGAATACTTTGCGCCTTTTCGGAACGCGTTGCCGTACAGGTTGAATTTAAGCTCTTCTATCGCCGTTTCGGTAGAATTGTAATAGGTGAATTTTTCCTTTCCGAAAAGCTCGTCGCCGATAAGCTCGCACTCTATTTCGTATTCGGAAACTTTGCCCGAACGATTGCCGCAACAAACGAAAACGGGAATAGCGGCAAGGCACAACGCCGCCGCGGCTATTAAACTTATTATTTTGCGCATTAAAAAACCCCTCATAAAACGTTACGGAAAGCGGATAGCCGTCCATAAACATTTTATTCGGGGTTTAATCGGTATTATTACCGAATTTTTATTTCTCGTCGAAGGTAAGATATTTCGCGGGGTCTACGCTTACGCCCTTTTCCGATACCTCGAAATGAAGGTGCGCGCCGCTTTTATATTCCTGACGGTTCGTAACGGAAGCTTCGCCTATCTTGTCGCCCTTTTTCACGCTCTGCCCCTTTTTGACCGCGGGATCATCCGCAAGGGAATTATAAGTGGTTTTAAGTCCGTCGCCGTGGTCTATAACCACCGTAACGCCCTTTAAAAGGTCTTTCGTAACGCTTTCCACCGTGCCGTCCTCTACGGCTACGACCGCAGTTCCCTCATCGCAGAAAAAGTCTACCGCTTTATGAGAAGCGAATCTGCCGAGCGTTTCGGAATAACAAAGCGTTTCCGTATACGCGGTTATTTCCTTTGCGGAAGATATCGGCATAACGAATTCTATCGTTTTGGTAACGGGTTCCGAAGGCTTGTCCGGATTATCGGGCGTAGAAGGTTCGGGCTTATCCGGCTTATCCGGCGTATCGGGTTCTTTGTCGCCGTCTATCGGTGTAACCTGTCCCGTGCTATCGCCCGCGGAATTCCCGCCGTGCGTGAGAATAAGCGTTAAAGAAAGCCCCACCGCAAGCACGCAGAACGCAAGTATTATATATACGGCGTTTCTCCTGAAAAATCCTATTCGTTTTGTTTCTGTCTTTTTCATATATCGTTCCTCCCTGAATTTCGACGGTTCGATTATTGACGCTTTTTTCTTTTTTATACGCCGAAAATAAAAAAAATTTTAAAAACTTCCGTAAATAAGGGGCGTTCCCGCCTTAACGCTTTCGCCGCGGCGGTATATCTGAAGGTTTACCGTTTTGCCGCTTAACGCCACCGAAAACGGCAGCTTTTTGCTGTAATAATAAAAATTTTCGCCGCCGCAAAGCTCCTCCGAAAAAACAAGCTTCGCATCGAAATCGGCTATAATTTTTTCGGCTTCGTAAACGCTCGTAAATATTCCCTCCCCTTTTTTGCCACGGAGCGTTCTTTTTTCGTTACAATTCTTTTCTCGAAATATTCCCTCCGTAAAAGAACCGTTTTCCGAATAAAATTCCCTCTCTCCCTCGTAATCCGCAAAAAATGGTTTTGCGCCGACTTGCGCCGCAAAAACGAGAAAAAGAAAAGAAAGCGCGATAACAGCCGCCTTTTTAATAATTGTACCCGCACGAAGTTTTTGCATAAAAAAATACTCTCCGCTTTTTCTTTACGGAAAGTATTGACTTATTTTTGTGATAATATACTTAAAAATCTCTCGCCTGCTTAATTTTTTTTAGTATCCGCGAGCCGCCCTTTGCGAGCTACACTTCGCAAATCGCCCGTTGCGATTCGCTTTACAAAAGGTTTACAAGCTCGTTCATATCTTTAAGCGCCGCGTCCGTTTTAACGTCGCTTTTTTCGTAAAGCTCCCGCGAGGTTTCGCCCGACAAAACGAGCGCGGTTTTCATTCCCGAATTCAGCCCGAAAGCAATATCGGTACTCAGCCTGTCGCCCACCATAAGCATTTCTTCCGCGCTTATTTTAAGCCGTTTTTCCAAAATTTCGGACATAGTCGGATAAGGTTTGCCAACGATAACGTTCGGCACTCTTCCCGAAGAAGCGCGCAAAAGTTCTATAAAAGAGCCTACGTCCGGCACCGAACAACCCTTTGCGGGGCAAGCTTTATCGGGGTGCGTAGCTATATAATAAGCTCCGCCGCACAGAAGTTCGTTCGCGCGGACGAGCTTTTGATAAGTAAGCTCTTTATCGAAAGCGAGAAGAAGCGTATCTGCCGCCGCATATTCCGTTTCTTTTACGAAATTCAAGCCCGTGGTACGCAGATATTCGTCTACCTTATCGGTCGCGAGCGCGTAAATTTTCGCCGCCGCCCGCTTTTCTTTCAGATATTCCACGGAGGCGAAAAGGGAAGAACAGCAAAAATCCCCCTCCTCGAACACTCCGAGATTTACGAGCATTTTTTCGTATTCTTCGTCCGTACGAGAGGAATTGTTGGTTAAAAAACCTACCTTAACGCCCTTGCTTCTTAAATATTTCAAAGTGTTTTTCGCGTCGCCTATAAGCTCACCGTCTACGTAAACGGTGCCGTCCAAATCGAAAATCGCCGCTTTTATTCCCGTCAGATTATTATCTTGCGTATGATTGCCGTCTTGCGTGTTTCTCATATAAGTTCCGTAACTCCTTTTTCCCGCGCAAAGCTCATCGCGTTCGGCGCAAACGGCGAATCGCCCGCAAGCTTTATCGCAAGGCAAAGCTTCTGCTCGTCAAGTTTATTTTCCGCGCGTTCCGTTTTTTCTCCGACCGCCTTTTTCGCTTCTTTTTCCTCGCCGTCGTTCGCACCCGAATTTTGCTTCGCGCCGCCGTTTATCCGTGCGTTATCCGAAAAATGCAAATAAGCTATAAAGGTAGAACGCACGGAAACCGCCGAGGAATTTTGTTTTTTCAGCTCTTCCGCAAGCGAATCAGTTATATTATAAGCATTTTCGCCAAACTTATCGAATTTTTCCGCCTGACGTAAAAGCCCTTCGAGAAAAATATCCTCTTCCGTTCCCGTCAATTCCGCAAGCTCGTGCGCCCGTTCTCTGTAATCGGGTATATCCAGAAGCCCCGCCGCAAGCGAAGAAGTATAAAGCGCGTATACGCCGCTTATCCGCGCGTAAAGTTCGAGCGCGTCGGCGGCGGAAAGCCGTTTTTCTCCCGCAAGCAAAAATTCCGCAAACCTTAAAGCGGAATAGCCGCACAGCTCCCCGCCCGAAATAAGGTCCGCAATCTCCGCCGCAAAGGATTGATATATAAGCTCCGCAAAGGCTTCCTTTTCTTTTTTGGCAAAAGCCGTATAGCCCTCTTTAACCGCGCTTCTCAAAAGTCCGTAAGCCTCCGCGTTCGGCTTTGATTTTTCAAGCGAAAGCCGCGCCCTGTAATCGGCAAGCGCGGGAATTTTGCTCATAAGCCTTGCAAAAAGCCCCGCGGAAGCCTTTTTCTCGTCTCCGCGGCAAGAGGCGATAATCGCTTCGTCGTCTATGATTATCCTTATTTTCGCGTCCGCAAAAAAACAGTCCGTACGGCTTCCGTTTTTCAAAAACAACCGCGGCGATAAAAGCCCGTCCGCATCTGCCGTGCGCATAAGGTAAACGAGCGGAAGCCCCGAAATCTTCGCCGCGTATTTTGCAAGGGTAATAAGCGAATATTCCGCCGCGACGATAAGTCTTGCGTCCTCCGCCGCGCAAAGAATTTCCGCCGCCGCGCTTACCGCGTCTTTCTTTTCGGAAATTTTTACCGTTAAAATTTTTAAGCACGCGCCGCGCAAAGCTTCTACCGTGTTTTTTTTAAGCTCTTCCCCCGCTCTTTCGGTAAACAGCACCACGACGGTGCCGCTCGGAGCAAACGCGGAAGCCGCTTCGTTAAGCTTCTTTGCCGATTCCCCGCGATAAAACCTTACGAGCGGATTTAACGCGGGATTTTTGCCGCAAAATTCTTCGTAAAGTTCGTTAAGTTTTACTGATAGGTTCTTCTTTTCCATAAATCGCACTCTCTTATAAAGACGGTTTTATTGTATATGCGGGCGAAAAAAAAGTCAAGTAAAAGCCGCTAAAAAGGGGTTTTTGATAAAAAATCCCAAAATTTTTAATTTTTTTACTCTTTTGCTCCGAAATTTTTTAAAATCCCTTGTCAAATTCTTATTTTATGGTATAATAGATTTCAAGAAACTATGGAGGTTTGATATATGAATAAAAACGAACTTATCAGAGCAATCGCAAACAATGCGGGCATAACCCTTAAAGATGCCGGCACGGCTTTGGACGGCTTTATCGCCGCGGTTACCGAAGGTTTGAAGAACGGGGAAAAAATTCAGATTTCCGGCTTCGGCTCTTTTGAAATTAAAGAAAAAGCCGCAAGAGAAGGCGTAAATCCCAGAACGGGCGAAAAAATCAAAATCGCCGCTACGAAGATTCCCGCGTTCAAATTCGGCAAAGCTTACAAAGATTCTTTAAACTAATAAGGATTAAAAACGAAAGTCCCGCGTTTCGCAAGTTTATGCGAAGCGCGGGTCTTTTTATTGCCGCTTTTCGGTTTTACGTTCTTTCTTTTCTTCTTCCGTTCCCGAAACGGGCTTAAATATATCCAAAGCCTTTTTGCTCCCCCGTCGTTTGCGGAAAAGGGTGGAAACTATCGCCATGGCTTCCAGCGGAACGCCTATGATAAACAGTTGCCACAAGTTCCATTTGGATATAACCTGCAAATACACGGCGGTAATGGTTCCCCAGACTATAACGGAAAGAAGAACGGTATTCAGCCACTTTACGCCACTATGAGCGTTGTTATACTTATATATCATAAACGCAGAAACGGGAACCGCCCAAACGAAAACCTGCCACACGCTTGCGCCCGTAACCACAGTTAAAACCACGTACAGAATTACTGCAAGGGTAAAAACGGACAGCACGGACAATAAAAGCATCGCTATATCGTTGTCGTATTCCTCTTTGGCGCGTTCTTCGTTCTTTCTTTCCGCAACCTTAACCGCGCCCTCTTTAACCATATCGGAAACGCTCACGTTAAAAGCCTCCGATATAGCCACGAGAGCGGTAACGTCCGGCACGGAAGTGCCGTTCTCCCATTTGGAGATTGTTTTATCCGAATAGGAAATCAACTCCCCAAGCTCCGATTGCTTCATTTTTTTGGATAATCGCAATTCTTTGATGTTTTCGGCGATATTTTTTTCTATTTCGTTAGCCATACTCTAATTATAACGAAAGAGTGCGGTTTTGTCAATAAATAAAAGTCGTTCTCTCGTTCGGAGAACGACTCTCTCTATATTAAAGAGGGCGAAGAACGAAACGGAGAGAAAAACACGCCCCTTTCGTTTGCCAAAAAACATTATAAATAATAGAATAAAGCCGCAAACGGAAAGAAGAAAACGCTTTATTTTTTTCGTTTACTACGAAGTATTGCAATTTTACATAAGGAGAACAGTATGAAAAAACGTATAC
>CAKQEE010000037.1 GCA_934230055.1 uncultured Clostridia bacterium | reverse complement strand
ATAGACTATTGTTTTGTAAATAAAGGCGTAATACCCTTAAATCAGCGCATTATCAAAGATTTGCCGGACGGCGGTTATCCTTCAGATCATTACGCTTTAATTAGCGAACTTGAGATTAAATAATTAAAAAAAGAGGAGAGCAAAATGAAAATAACGGACGTAAAAACGTTTATACTGAAACAGGACAAAATCGAAATAATCGGCGACGGCAGTCAGGATACGATAGTCGTTCTCGTAGAAACGGATGAAGGCATTTACGGAATCGGCGAAATAGATTCTTCGCCGTACGTTATGGAGGCGATAATAAAAACGCCCGCTTCGCACATGGCTTGCTTCGGATTAAGAGAAGTTCTGATAGGCGAAGATCCGCTCGACGTAGAAAGGCTGTGGCGTAAAATGTACGATAAAAGCATTTATTACGGACGTCGCGGCGCGGGCATACAGGCGATAAGCGGCGTTGATATGGCTTTGTGGGACATCGTAGGTAAAAAGTACGGCGTTCCTACGGCTAAGGCTCTCGGCGGAGTATACAGAGATAAAATTCAGGCATATTGTTCCGTGCTTATGCCGGGTACGGAAAAGGAAATCAACGAGCTTATAGAAAAGCATATGGCGTCGGGGCATTATAAGGGCATAAAACTCGGCTGGGGCGCACTCGGCGAAAGCTTTGAAAAGGACATAGAGCTTGTAAAATGGACGAGAAAAGCTCTCGGCGACGATAAAAAACTTATGATAGACATCGGTATGCGCTGGAAGGACGTTAAGGGTGCGATAAAGACCGTTAAAGCGTTCGAGGACTACGACGTGTACTGGGTGGAAGAACCGTTCCACCCCGACAACATAGACGGATACGCTACGCTTAATAAAAACACGACGACAAGGATTTCGGGCGGAGAAGAAGTAGGGACGTTGCACGAATATCGCGAGTTGCTCGAAAATCGTTGCGTGGATATAGTTCAGCCGGACATGAGTCGTTGCGGCGGGCTTACCGTAGCGAGAAAGCTTATAGACCTTGCGGAAGAATATAACGCGACGATAATACCGCACGCTTTTAAAACCAACATTTTAATGTCTGCGACGTTGCAATATATTGCGGCTCTTCCCAACGCGTGGTATCAGGAATTCTGCGAGCAGGAAACTATTTTAAGAAAAACGTTGACAACCCCTATTTTCAAAATCGACGACGAAGGCTTCGTACATATTCCTATGACCACGGGACTCGGCATAGACTTAAATTACGACGCGGTAAAAAGGTTCAGGATAGATAAATGATAAAAAGAGATATAGCTGGCGCGGTAGGCGTTACGGTTACGCCGTTTACGCACGGAGAGCAACCCGATTTTTACGAAATAGAAAGACAAACGGAAACGCTTTGCGAAAGCGATATAGACGGAATATTTCCTTGCTCGTCTACGGGGGAATATCCTAAAATATCTATCGAAAACAAAGAAAAAATAATGGAACTCGTAGCAAAAACGAATCGCGGGAGGAAGTTTTTGATTGCAGGCGCGTGTTCCGCTTCCGTGGACGAAATAAAAAGGCTGATAGGAAAGGCAAAAGACCTCGGTTACGACGCTTGCCTTATTTGTCCGCCGTATTATTATCCCTTATCGCAGGCGGGAGTTCTGGAATTTTACCGTTCCGTCTGCGAATACGCGGGCGATATGCGAATAGTTGCGTATAACGTTCCGTTTTTTACGACGGGAATCGAACTCGATACGTTTACGGATCTGTTGAAAATACCTAACCTCGTCGGTATGAAAGATTCTACGGGCAACCTTAAAAAAATTTCGCACGAATGCGACCTTGCGGACAGAATCCGCCCCGAGTTTATAGTTTACAGCGGAACGGACGATTGCTTGTTGCCTTCGCTCGTTGCGGGAGTAAAGGGGAGTATGACTGCGTTCGGGGCGATTTTTCCGAACGTTATAAAGAGTATTTATGCGAATTTTAAAAACGGGAATACGGAAGAGGCGCGGAAAATTCAGAAAAGTATTTTGCCTCTTTTAAGGCTTGCGGACAGCGTGGAATTTCCGTTCGGGTATAAAATCGTGGCAAAGGCTTGCGGTCTGAAAACGATTCTTTCCACGGGTTTTGCCGATAACGAAAAGGCAGAAAGGCTTTACGCCGAGATAGAGACGGAGGTTAAAAAATTGAAAAGATGAAAGCCGTTGTTTGGAAGGGAGAAAGAGATATAGAATACGTCGATTATCCCGAACCCGCGCCGAAGGATAACGAGGTAAAGTTAAAAGTTCTTTCTTGCGGGTATTGCGTTACCGATTATCACATAATGACGGGAAAAATTAAATTATGCGAGCCGCCTCACGTTCTGGGGCACGAGATATGCGGAGAAATCGTTGAAGCAGGCAAAAACGCGAATGCCGATTTTATAGGAAAAAGAGTCGTCGTCGAAACGTACGTCGGATGCGGTAAATGCGAGTTTTGTAAAAAAGGCATGAAACATTTATGCGAGGCGGGGGAAATAGGCTATCCTCCTTATCAGGGCGGAGAAGCGGAGTACGTTTGCGTGCCGGAAAGCTGTTGCCATTTCCTTCCCGACGAAATAACCGACGACGAGGCGGGGATTATGGAAGCCGCGGTTTGTCCTTTCGGAGCGATAATGACGGAAAACGTCAAGGATAAAACCGTACTCGTTTACGGTGCGGGAATAGCGGGCATATCTTTTATACAGGCGGCGGTTGCGTTCGGCGCGAAAAAGGTTATTTGCGTTGTCAGAAACGATATAAAAAAAGAGCAGGCTTTGTTTTTCGGCGCAAACGTCGTTATAAACGAAAAAGAGGAGAACGCCTTTGCGCGGGTTATGGAAGAAACCGACGGGTACGGCGCGGATATTTTTGCAGAGGCGACGGGTGCGAAAAGCGTTATCGAGGGGGCGTTTAAACTTGTAAAAAAAGGCGGAAGAATTATATTGTACGGATTGCCGGATAAGAACGCCGATATTAGGTTGCCTGTTTTCGACGTGATACTTGACCAGATAGGTTTATGCGGGTATACGGGGAATTCCGACGCTTGGGAGAAACTGATAGAATTCGTCAAAGACAAAAAGTTTAATCTTAAAGATATGGTAACGCTTAAATTACCTTTGTCCGAAACTAAAAGGGCTATGGAGATTCTGGACGATAAGCCGCAAAATATGATTAAAATAGTCCTTAAACCGCAGGAGAAAATATGAAAATAGAATTTGATGAAATGTCGGAAACCTTAATTCCGAAATTTAAGGGCGGAACGGGAGAATTGTTTCTGAAAAAACACGAAGAAGAAAACGTTAAAATAATGCGCAGTCGGTTGACGGCAGGCTCTTTTATAGGGAGGCATAAACATACGGACGATTGCGAAATAATCTATATCGTTTCGGGAGAAGCGGAAGCGTTTTGCGACGGAAAAAAGGAAACTCTTTTTAAGGGCGTGGCTCATTATTGTCCGAGCGGCAGCGAACATTCGATAGTCAACACGGGAAAAACGGATTTGGAAATGTTTGCCGTTGTAATAAAAGGCTGATGATAAAAAAAGAGCTTTTCGGAACGACGGAAAATAGAGAAGTGTACGTTTTTACTCTCGAAAACGAGTTTTTGCGGGTAAAAATCATAAATTTCGGCGCGATTATTCAATCCGTCATCGTTAAAGAGCTGAATCTTGACGTGGTTTTAGGTTATAATTCGCTCGATAAGTACGTTAAAGATAAAAATTATTTCGGTGCGACGATAGGCAGATATGCAAACGTTATAACGGACGGTAAATTCGTTTTAAACGGTAAAGAATATACGCTTACTAAAAACGACGGCAACGATACTTTGCACGGTGGAAAAAGCGGCTTTAATAAAAAGGTTTGGGACTATGCCGAGGAAGGAGAAAAACTCGTTTTATCGTATATAAGTAAGGACGGGGAGGAGGGCTTTCCCGCCGGACTTAAAGTAAGGGTGCTGTTTTCGCTGAACGCTTCGGCAATATGTATAGAATACTTTGCGTATGCCGAAGACGATACTGCCGTAAACCTTACGAACCATACTTATTTTAATTTGAACGGCGAGGATAGCGGAAGAGTTCTCGAACATAAGGTGTTTATAAATTCCGATTGCGAATTTGCAGAAGAAAAGAGTATAGGAAAACTTTTTGATAAAAATTTCTTTATCAAAAAGGATTCGGAAAAATCAGCCGCTTCCGCGACGGGAGATAAAACGGGGTTAAAGTTATCGGTTTTTACCGACAGACCTTGCTTACAGTTTTATACGGCAGGAGAACTAATGAGAACGGTCGGTAAAAGCTTATACGATTGCGCTTCGGGGTTGTGCTTTGAAACGCAGTATGAACCGAACGATATAAATAAGAAAAAAAACAGCGTGTTAAGGCGTGGCGAAAGGTTTTATTCCAAAACGATTTATAATTTTCAAACAAGAGGAAATTAAAATATGACGATAAACGATTATTTATCGGGGAACTGCCCGAACTGTACTAAAAATTTGTTTTTTATTTCGGGAAGCTTTGGAGCGTTGCCGGAAAACGTCGAATATAAAATGGTAAACGACGAACACGTTTATGATAACGGGGTGGTTTTATTATCATCTAAAACCGACAAAAAGAATGGTGAAATTGTCGTTCGTACCGATTCGGTAAAAAATATTTCTGACAAAGAAATTAAAATTAACGATTTTTGCGGTAGAATCGAGTTAGAAGGAAACGATTACGAAGTTTACACGCAATTTAATTCCTGGCAGAACGAAAGCAACGGTTTTTGGCAAAAGCTCGTTACGGGAATAAAGACTTCGGATTCGGGAATCAGAACTTGCGAAGGGGCAACTCCTATGCTGGCTGCACTTAATAATCAGTCCGGCAGAATATACGTTTTCCATTTGTTTCCGAATTGCAGATGGAAATTTGAAATATATAAAAAGCCGTCGGAGGGTAAAAACGTCGTAACTATTTTAGAGTACGGATTCGAGAGTCAGGGACTTGACTTAACTGTCGCGCAAGGTGAAACGGTAAAACTCCCAAAGCTTCTTTTTTACGAATGTGAAAATAAAACCGATTTCGACGCGTACAGGTTGCATAAATATTTTAACGAGCATGCACCCGCAAAGGAAATGCCGGTTTTATACAACAGCTGGTTGTTTAACTTTGACAGATTTACCCCCGAAAAAATATTCGCCCAAATCGACGCGGCGGCTGAACTCGGCATAGAATATTTCGTTATAGACGCCGGCTGGTTCGGAACGAAGGGAATATGGGCGGATTCCGTCGGCGACTGGGAAGAAGAGAAGGCGAGCGCATCAGGAGGAAGACTTGAGGAAATATCCGAAAGAGTTCGTAACAGGGGAATGAAGTTCGGACTATGGTTCGAGCCGGAAAGTGCGGAAAGACGAAGCAAAGCGGTTGTATATCATCCGCAATACTATTTTTCCGAAAAATTTTTAAACTTTGACGATGAAGAGGCAACAAGGTTTATTACCGATAAAGTTTCGCGCGCGATAGATAAATATAAGGCTGAATTTGTGAAATTCGATTTTAACAAAAAGCTCGACAATGATCCCTATGGTAACGGTTTTTACAAATATCATAAGGCGCAAAAGAGATTTGTGAAAGCGTTAATGGCAAAATACCCCCATATTTATTTTTCTAATTGTTCTTCCGGCGGACAGAGAATGGAGCTTGCGCAAGCGGAGAAATTTGACAGCTTTTGGCTCAGCGATAATCAAAGCCCGTTTTTCGGTGTTAATGTGATTAAGAATACGTTAAAGCGGTTGCCGCCTAATCGTATAGAAAGATGGTCGGTTACTTTGCCGCTCGATAACGTTCCCGAGTACGGTTTTGACAGCGGGCGGTCGGTAACGGTGTCCTGCGGCGACGCAACGTGGACGAATATAGTTTCTCCGAGCGAAGAATATATATTCGGTTTTTTGACAGGCGGACCGTGCGGTTTTTCCTGTGATTTGACCGCGTTTTCTAACGAATATAAAAGGAAAGTAAAAAATTTTATCGAGAAATATAAATCGGAGCGTTCGTTTTATATGTCCGCCTGCGCAAAGGTGTTATGCGATACGAAGGATTTTACCGTTTTAGAGTATTTCGACGTAGAATTGAGGCAGATAGTCGTTCAGGTGTTTTCCGCTACGGCATTTCAGGACGAGCTTACGGTATATCCGTTCGTTGATGAAAACGGCGATTATTTGGTCGGCGACAGCGTTTTAAGCGGCAAAAAAATATCAAAACAAGGCATAACCGTCAAAAATATCAAGGACAACGATTGTGTTACAATAAGAATAATTTTAAGAAAATAGAAAATTATGAAAATTGTATTATTCGGCGATTCTATAAAATTCGGTACGGAAAATTATTTGTACGACGGTGTACACCCGACGGTTGCGGGAGCAAAGCTTATTGGCGACGAATGGCTTAAAGCGTTCAGAGATATTGTTGAAAAACAATAAATTTAGAAATTGAGTTTTAAATAATTAGACGAGAGGTTAGAATGATTTCTACTGACTGCACTTGCGAAAGAAAAAAACATATAGCTCCGATCGATAAGATAGAGATAGGGAGCGGCATTTTACATAAAATACCGGAAATTTTAGGAGAATATAAAAGAATATATATTGTTTGCGATGAAAATACCTATGCCGTTTGCGGCAAAGAGGCGGAAAGAATATTGTCAGATAGCGGGCAGTTTTCTCATAAGCTGATATTGCCGAAAGGGTGTGTGCCCGACGCAGCTACCGCAGGTAATATTCTATTTCATGCCAACGACGTTGCCGCAGAATCGGATATTTTCGCTTATTCTCCGCTACCCGACTTTATTTTGGGTGTAGGTTCCGGAACAATCAACGACAGCTGTCGTATCGTTTCGTACAGGTTGGGTATTCCTTACGGAATATGCGGAACCGCGCCTTCTATGGACGGGTACGCGTCGTCGGGTTCGCCCGTAATGGTTGACGGAATAAAGCGGACGATCAAGTGCACTACGCCGAAGGTTATTATAGCCGATACTTCGATTATGAAAGACTCTCCTTACGAGTTGCTTTTAGCGGGTATAGGCGATATGTTCGGCAAGTATACCGCTATATTCGACTGGGAGCTTTCGCGAGAAAAGACGGGCGAATATTATTGCGAAAAAATAGCCGCTTCCGTTATCGACGCTACCGATAAATGTCTGCAAAACGCGTATAATTTAGCTTCGAGAGACGAAAAAACGGTGGGAAATATAATCGACGGGTTGATTTGTACGGGCCTGGGTATGGCGTATGTAAATAATTCGCGTCCCGCTTCCGGAGCAGAGCATATTATAGCGCACGTTTGGGAAACCGAGGATATAGCTTCAGGAAAGACTCCCGACCTACACGGTCTCGGCGTTTGCGAAGGTTCGTTGCTGCAATACGTTATGCTGAAAAAACTATATACCGAAACCGACGACGAGTTCGTTAAAAATCTGATAGAAAAATATTTACCGTATTTCAATAAGGTAGAGGAATTTTGCCGAGTTACGAAATATCCCGTTCCCGTTAAGGATAAAGGACGAATAAAGCACGCAATCATTCGCGCGCTGACGTTGAGAAACAGGTATACGACGATTTTTTATCTTAATTTGCTCGGTAAACTTGAAGAATATGCAGAATACGCGGCGAATGAATTTGTAAGAAAGTACGTTAGCGCGAATTAGGCGACGAATGGTTTTCTCATATACCGATAGGAAAAAACTAATTTTTTACGCTGCTAGGGGTAAAGTTGAAATAAGCCTTGAACGCGCGATTAAAGCTTCTTACCGAACCGAAACCGGTTTTATATGCAACGTCGGTTGCATTTTCGCCGCTTTGAAGCAAGGAGTACGCTATTATTACGCGTCTTTGATTTATGTATTGTCGGATATTCATTTTAGCATTTTTAGAAAATGCCCGACTTAACGAAACGGTATTGACGAATAAATTTTTGGCGATATCCTTTTCCGTGACGCTTTCGGATAAATGATTGTTTATATAAACCAAGGTATCAAGAAATAAGTCGTCGAACACTATTTCTTTTGAAAACGTACAGGTGGTTTTGATGCTGTTAAATAACGGCAAAAGGATTCCGAAACAAAAAAGTTCGCTGAACAAGTTTTTGCTATCGTATTGTTCTTTCAGATACGAGCAAATTGTTTCAGATAGGTAAAATATCCTTTTATCAGGGGTAGCGCGGCTGACTTTTTTAAAAAAGTAATCGGAATAACGCTCCGTAAACATTATTACACAGCTTCGGTTGTCTTGTATAGAGCGAAAATCGTGCGTTTCAAACGGGAAAATTATCACCGCGTTGTTCTTACCGATAGAATACTCTTTCCCATCTATGCGCATATTTAAAACTCCTTCGTATACTACGACTATTTCCATTTCGAGGTTTGCGTGAAGATGCGCATTTACGTTTTTATATTCTTTCATAGAAAAGGAAGAGCTTGCGTAAATTGATAATTTATCGGACGACTGCATTGAAAAACTCCGAACGTGTTAATTTTTGTCTATAAAGTATATAACTTTTTTCTTGTTTAGTCAAGAAAAAGAGTTGTATCATAAAGATATGGTTACGTTATTATTCGGTTGGATATTTGCAAGCGGCTTTATAAACGGCGTAGTGTTGAAAAAAAGCAGTAACGCATTTTGCGGAAAAGGCGGCGCGGCATATTTTTTATTCACATGTTTATGTTCGGGAACCGCGCTTTTGTTTTTTGCCATACTCGCTAAGTTCAACATTAAATTTAACCTTCAAACGTTTGCGTATGCTGTAGCTTTCTTTGCGATTATAATGATGAATTACGTCGTGACGCTTTTGGTTTTGAAATATACGAGCGTGGCGAAAACCTCTTTGATAAGAACGGCGGGAAGCACGATTTTATTGTTTCTGCTCGGAATATTATTATTCAAAGAGGTGGCGAACGTATACAAATGGATAGGCCTGGCGTTTATGATTCTGACTATCTGTCTTTCGGCGAGAGGCGGGGAAGAACCGGACCGAGATAAGAGCAGTAAAATTATTTTAGCGGTTTGTCTTATATTAAACGTTGTACTCGGCG
>CAKQEE010000036.1 GCA_934230055.1 uncultured Clostridia bacterium | reverse complement strand
ACGCGCAAACGGAGGTTTTTATCGTCGCTCCGACAAGGGTATAGGTAACCCTTAAAAGAAATTTGAAAGGATATTGTTTAAGCGTTTCTTCGTTTTCGGTAAGCTCGAAAACTATTTTATCCGCGGCTTTTTCGGCAACCTTAAAGTCGTTGTCTTTTGCAAAACCGTGAATGTCCATACTGTATTCTTTGCCGTTATAAGTGTACTTTTTGTTAAAAAGTCTTCCGCACACGGGGAAGAGAATAATCGCGCTGCGTTTCCAGTAATCGGGGCTTCCGTGCCATAAATACTCGAAATTGCTGTTTTTGCCCAAAACGGACTTTAATTCCGCGCCGTGGTCCTCGATTTTTACAGTTAATTTGTCGTTTTCCAAAATATGCAACATATAAAAAAATCCTTTTTTGTCGTTTTTACCTTTTTTTGCTGTATTAGCTGTCGGTAAAAGCCCGAAAATTATTTTGCTGTAAGCTCGTATAAATGCGCTTTATAACTTTCCATAGAGTCGATTATAATTTTAACCGCCTCTTCTTTATCCGCCGCCACGTCTACGCTCGTGTGCTTGTTTTCCAACTGTTTATACACGGAAAAGAAGTGTTCCATTTCTTCAAAAATGTGCTTCGGCAGGTCGTGAATACTCTTATAAGTATTGTAAGTCGGATCCGCAAAGGGAATGGCAATAATTTTTTCGTCTACCGCGCCGCCGTCGTTCATAACGATAACGCCTATCGGGTAGCAGTTTACAAGGCTCATCGGCACAAGACTTTCGGAACACAGAATAAGAACGTCCAAGGGGTCGCCGTCCGCCGCGAGCGTGTGCGGAATAAAACCGTAGTTTGCGGGGTAGTGAGTGGAAGTGTAAAGAATTCTGTCAAGGCGTAAAAGTCCCGTTTTCTTATCCATCTCGTATTTCTGCTTGCAACCCTTGCTTATTTCCACAACGGCTATAAAGCTTTCGGGCGTAATTCTGCTGCTTTCTATGTCGTGCCAAATATTCATTGTTTTCTCCTTTTGATAATTTTATCACAAAAAACCCCTTTTATCAAGTCTTTTGTATTTTTTGCAAATCTTTATTTGCGCTTTTTGCCGATTAGTGTTATACTGATACGAGAGATAAGACTTATGTATACCGTAATATTAAAAAAGAACGAAGAAAAAAGAATACTGAACGGCTTCCCGTGGGTTTACGCCAACGAGGTTTATAAAATCGAGGGAAAGGACAAGCAGGGAAGCGTTGCGCGCGTAACGGCGTTCGACGGAAGATTCGTCGGGATAGGATTTATAAACCACCTTTCCAAAATACTCGTCAGGATTTTATCATTAAAAGA
The DNA here is from genome assembly GCA_934230055.1 of uncultured Clostridia bacterium. GTDB lineage: Bacteria > Bacillota > Clostridia > Christensenellales > Borkfalkiaceae > UBA1259. Next base: position 7,805 of record CAKQEE010000036.1, on the reverse strand, counting down.
AGAAGAGGTTGACGAAGAATTTTTCCGTAAAAGAATACTCGCCGCAAAAAGATATAGGGAAGAATCGGGCTATTCCGATAATTATCGCGCGGTGTTTTCGGAATCGGACTATCTTTCGGGGCTTATCGTGGATAAATACGGGGAATACTTATCGGTACAGTTTTTGTCGCTCGGTATGGAGGTGCGAAAAGAACTTATAGTCAAGCTTCTCGTAGAAATATTCAATCCCCGCGGCATATACGAACGGAGCGACGTTTCCATAAGACTTAAAGAGGGACTTGAAGAGAAAAAAGGCTATCTTTACGGCGGGGAGTTCGACACCCTCGTGAGAATAGAAGAAAACGGCGTAAAAATGCTCGTAGACCTTGAAAACGGGCAGAAAACGGGCTATTTTCTCGATCAGAAAGAGAACAGAAACAACATTAAAAACTACGTTAAAGATAAAACCGTTCTCGATTGTTTCTGCAACGTCGGCGGGTTTTCCATGTGCGCGGCAAAGGGCGGGGCGAAATCCGTCACTGCGGTGGATATAAGCGCGACTTGCCTCGAACTTGTGGAAAAAAACGCAAAGCTGAACGGCTTCGATATAGAAACGAAGCAGGCGGACGTTTTCGAGTTTTTGCGGGAAACGAGAAGAAATAAGAAAAAATACGACGTTGTTATTCTCGATCCGCCCGCCTTCACGAAAACGGCCGATACAGTTAAGCAGGCGTGCAAGGGTTATAAGGACATAAACGTTCAGGGGCTTAAAATAACGGAAAGGGGCGGGTACCTGATAACGTGCAGCTGCTCGCAACACTTATCCGTGCAGAACTTTTTAGACGTGATAAAGGAAAGCGTTTTTGAAAGCGGCGTTCCCGCAAAACTTGTGGAATTTCGTACCCAAAGCAAAGACCACGCAACCCTTATAGGTCTCGACCAAAGCCTTTATCTTAAAGTCGCCGTTCTAAAAATAATGTAAAACCTTAAAAATATCAATAGAAATAATATCAAATTATAAAAGGAGCTGAATATGAGTGAAAATTGTTCTCACGATTGTTCTTCTTGCGGGGAGCATTGTTCCGAAAGAGAAATCGCAAAAGAAAAGCCGAACGAAAATTCGCAGGTGAAAAAGGTCATCGGCGTCGTCAGCGGAAAAGGTGGCGTGGGTAAATCCCTCGTAACCTCTTTGCTTGCGATTGAAGCCGCGCGCGACGGCAAAAACGTCGCCGTACTCGACGCGGACGTGACGGGACCTTCCATTCCGAAAATTTTCGGAATAAAGGATAAAGCTTATTCTCCGGACGGCAAATATATAAACCCCGCGCTTTCCCGCACGGGCATAAAAATAATGTCGGTAAACCTGCTTCTTCCCGATGATTCCGATCCGGTTATATGGCGCGGTCCCGTTATCGCGGGAACCGTAAAACAATTCTGGACGGAAGTGAATTGGGGAGAGGTAGACTATATGTTCGTGGATATGCCCCCCGGAACGGGCGACGTGCCTCTCACGGTCTTTCAAAGCCTGCCGCTTGCGGGTATAGTTGTTGTAACTTCTCCGCAAGAGCTTGTTTCCATGATAGTGGGAAAAGCGGTTAAAATGGCGGAAATGATGAACGTTCCGATTTTGGGGATAGTAGAAAATATGTCTTATCTTGAATGTCCCGATTGCGGCAAGAAAATCAGCGTATTCGGCGAAAGTCGCGTGGAAGAAATCGCAAAGAAATACCAAATTCCCGCGTTTTTCAAACTTCCTGTAAACCCGAGTTACGCGAATCTTGCGGATAGCGGCAAAATCGAAGATATTAAAGAAACGAATTTAAGCGAATTATACAAAAAACTGTAATATAAGCTTATTCCGTTATAATTGAAACGTTAAAATTGAAAAAACAAACGTTTGATCAAAAAAGGTTACGTGGAAATTATTGTTCCCGTAACCTTTTTGCGGTTTTCAAGGGTATTATTTTTTTATTAGCGAAAATCGGCAACGGTATAAGCCGCCACGGATTAGACCACTGCTTTGGTATTCTCATAGGTAAGCGCAATTTTAGTCGCGGTTTGCGGGCTTTTTAAGTTTTAATCAACCGAAAAATCGATGCGGGAGGGTGTCTTTTGCATTGTTTTTTGTCTTTCGAAAGTTAAAACGCCGAGCCTAACGAAAAAATTTTAAGATTTTATTCAAAAGGCGGCTTATGTAATTTACAAAATTTCAAAAAAATGTTATATTATTAAAGTACGGAATTTTGGGCGAACGGCGCGCGCGGCGCACTTAAACAAAAGCTTTTTGCGGGAGAATTTATGCACGATATTTACGAAAACCCCTTGATAACGAGATACGCTTCCAAGGAAATGTCGGAAAATTTTTCCGACAACGTTAAATACGGTTTGTGGCGCAAGCTTTGGGTTGCCCTTGCGGAAAGCGAAAAAGAACTCGGGCTTGATATAACGGACGAGCAGATTGCGGAGCTTAAACGCTATCAAAAAGATATAAATTTCGAGCGCGAAGCGGAGATAGAAAAAGAAGTTCGGCACGACGTTATGGCTCACGTAAAGGCTTACGGAGAGCAGGCAACGGGGGCGAAGGGTATTATCCATTTGGGCGCGACAAGCTGTTTCGTTACCGATAATGCGGAAATAATCGTTCTGGATAAGGCTCTCGATATTATCCTTAAAAAACTCGTGAACGTTATGGATAACCTTAAACGTTTTGCGATAAAGTATAAAGATTTGCCCACTTTGGGGTATACGCATTTGCAGCCCGCGCAACTGACGACTGTCGGCAAGCGCGCCACCCTTTGGCTTAACGACCTCGTTATGGATTACGAGCTTTTATCCGACCTTAAAAAGCACGTTAAGCTCCGCGGCGTTAAAGGCACCACGGGTACGCAGGCAAGCTTTATGGATCTGTTTTGCGGAGACGAAGATAAGGTTAAGCTTTTAGAGCGCAAGGTTGTGGAAAAGATGGGGTATTCCGCCGTTTACGGAGTGACGGGGCAGACCTATCCCAGAAAGTTTGATTACAACGTTTTATCGGTACTTTCCGCAATCGCGCAGAGCGGTTACAGGTTCGCGAACGACGTCAGACTGTTGCAGAGTATGAAAGAAATAGAGGAGCCTTTCGAAAAAAGTCAGATAGGTTCTTCCGCAATGGCGTATAAGCGCAACCCGATGCGTTCTGAAAGGCTTTGTTCGCTTGCGCGTTTTGTAGAAACCTTGCCTCTTAACGCGGCGATGACCGCTTCCACGCAATGGTTCGAGCGGACTTTGGATGATTCCGCAAACAAGCGCATAGTTTTAGCTCAGGCGTTCCTTGCAACGGACGGATTGTTAAAGCTTTATATGAACGTTTCGGAAAATCTCGTCGTATACGAAAAGGTGATAGAAAAACGCGTTCGCGCAGAGTTGCCTTTTATGGCGACCGAAAACATTATTATGGAATGTGTTAAGGCGGGCGGAGACAGGCAAGACCTTCACGAAAGAATCCGCGTGCTTTCTATGGAAGCGGGGAGAAGAGTTAAAGAGCTCGGCGAAGAAAATAATCTTTTAGAGTTTATCAAAGCCGACGATATGTTTTCCGCCGTTCGCGATAGTTTGGAGGGTATGCTTAACCCGAAAGATTTTATCGGCAGGGCGCCCTCGCAGGTTGTCGAGTTTATCGGAAGCGAAGTGGATCCGATACTTTCTCTGCACAAAAAACTGCTCGGTGCGAAAGAAACGATAAGCGTTTAGCTATTCGCGTGGAATTATAAAAAGCCAGTAAAATACTTACGAAAACGCGTGTGATTATGTCACACGTAAAAGATGAAAGATAAGGTAATGCCGTTTGGCGAAGAAGCTTGTATGAGTGAAAAAAGATTGATGCTCGGAAACGAGGCGATAGCGCGCGGGGCATACGAGGCGGGCGTAAAGGTTTCTGCCGCGTACCCCGGAACGCCGAGTACCGAAATAAGCGAATTTATAGCAAAGTATCCCGAAATTTATGCGGAATGGTCTCCGAACGAAAAAGTAGCGGCGGAGGTTGCGGCGGGTGCTTCTTATGCGGGCGTTCGCAGTCTTGCGTGCATGAAGCACGTGGGGCTTAACGTGGCAAGCGACCCCCTATATACCTTTTCTTATACGGGTGTAGGCGGTGGCGCGGTGATAGTTGTTGCCGACGATCCGGGGCTTGCGAGTTCGCAAAACGAGCAGGACACGAGAATGATTGCCCGTTCCGCGCATATTCCGCTTTTAGAGCCTTCGGATAGCGAAGAAGCAAAAGAATTTACTAAATTCGCGTACGAGCTTTCCGAAAAATACGATACTCCCGTAATACTCCGCACGACGACGAAGCTTTCCCATTCGCAAAGTCTCGTAACGCTCGGCGAGAGAGTGACTCCCGAAGATAAACATTACGAAAGGAACGTTAAAAAGTACGTTATGATGCCTTCTTCCGCAATCGGCAGACACGTCGTCGTGGAAGAACGCGAGAAGAAACTTGCGGAAGACGCTTCCGATTTCCCCGTCAACCGTACGGAATATATTAGCGGCAAAATCGGCTTCATAACTTCGGGAATAGCTTATCAATACGTAAAAGAAGCTTGCCCCGAGGCAAGCGTTTTGAAGCTCGGAATAATCAACCCGCTTCCCGAACGGCTGATACGCGAGTTCGCCGCAAACGTGGAAGTTTTATATGTTTTCGAAGAGCTTGAACCCGTTATAGAAGAACAGGTTAAGGCTATGGGGATAGAGGTTAAGGGAAAGGAAAATTTCACCCGCCAGGGCGAATATTCCGCAAATCTTTTAAGAAGGGTGCTTTACGGCAAGGACGACGAGATTTTTGCAAAAGAACTCGTTCCCGCCCGCCCGCCCGTTCTTTGCCCCGGTTGTCCGCACAGAAGCGTTTTCGCAACGCTCAATAAGCTTAAAATTCACGCGGCGGGAGATATAGGCTGCTATACGCTCGGTGCGGTTGCTCCGCTCGACGTGGTGGATACCTCCCTTTGTATGGGCGCGAGTATTTCCGTTCTGCATGGTATGGAAAAGGCGCGCGGCAAAGAGTTTATAAAGAATATGGTTGCCGTTATCGGCGATTCGACTTTCTTGCATACCGGCGTAAATTCGCTTATCAATATGGTATACAACAAGTCTACGGGAACGGTTCTGATACTCGATAACCGCACGACGGGAATGACGGGGCATCAGGATCACGCGGCGACGGGCAAAACCCTGAAAGGCGAAGAAACTTACGCGATAGACCTTGCGGCGCTGTGCCGCGCGATAGGCGTTCCGAACGTTCTTACGATAAACTCTTTCGCGACGGAAGAGCTGGAAAAAGCGATAAAGGAGAGCGTTTTATCGGACGAGCTTACCGTTATTATAGCAAAGGCTCCGTGCGCGCTTCTTAAAGGGCTTAAATTTCCGTACGTTTGCGGCGTGAACGAAACCGCCTGCAAAAAATGCGGCGCGTGCATGAAAATCGGTTGCCCGGCGATAACCAAATCCGCGACAGGCGCGGTGAGCATAAATAGAAATATGTGCAACGGTTGCGGTTTGTGTGCCACGCGTTGCAGATTCGGCGCGATCGAAAAGGCGGAAAGATAGATGAAAAACGTGAGCATAATGGTTGTCGGCGTCGGCGGACAAGGCACACTTTTAACAAGCAGAATAATAGGTAAAACCGCTCTCAAAGCGGGGTTCGACGTTAAACTTTCGGAAGTGCACGGAATGGCGCAACGCGGCGGAAGCGTGGTAACCTTTATCAGATACGGCGAAAAAGTTTGCGAACCCGTCGTGGAAGAAGGAGACGCGGATATTCTTATTTCTTTCGAGATTGAGGAAGCTTTAAGGTATTCGCACTATCTTAAAAGCGGCGGCGCAATTATCGTAAACGATTGCAGAATAGATCCGATGACGGTCGTTATCGGCGCGGCGGAATATCCGGAAAACGTCGTCGGTCGCCTTAAAGAAAAGCACGAGGTTTACGAGGTGAACGGGCTTAAAATAGCCGAAGAACTCGGAAACGACAAGGTTTTGAATATTGCGGTGCTTGGCGCGGCGGCAAAGCTTATAGGCTTCGATAAGGAGCTTTGGCTGGAAGTGTTAAAAGAAACGGTACCTCAAAAAACGATAGAAGTAAACGAAAAGGCGTTTTTGGCGGGGTGCGGAGAGAAGATATGATTTGGAACGAAACAAAAGAGTGTATGTCTCGCGACGAGATGACCGCGCTTCAAAGCGCGCGGCTCGTAAAGCTCGTCGATTACGTTTATCATAACGTAGAGTTTTATCGCAAAAAAATGCAGAAAGAGGGGATTCTTCCTTCCGATATAAAAGGACTCGAAGACATAACGAAGCTTCCGTTTACCACGAAAGACGATCTTCGCGATAACTACCCGTTCGGGCTTTTCGCCGTTCCGAAATCGCAAATCGTACGCGTTCACGCGTCGAGCGGAACGACGGGTAAAGCAACCGTCGTTGGGTATACGAGAAGAGATCTCGATATTTGGTCGGAATGTGTGGCGAGATGTCTGACGATGTCTGACGTAACAAAAGATGATATTATACAAATCGGGTACGGTTACGGGCTTTTCACGGGCGGCTTGGGCGCGCACGGCGGCGCGGAGAAAATAGGAGCGATGGTCGTGCCGATGAGTACGGGAAACTCTAAAAAACTTACCACTATGATGGTGGATTTCGGCGTTACGGCGATAGCTTGCACGCCCTCTTATCTTCTTCACATAGCGGAGCTTCTGGAAGCGGAAGGCAAGATAGGAGAGCTTAAACTTAAACGCGCTATCTGCGGCGCGGAACCGTGGACGGATAAAATGCGCTTGGAAATAGAAAATAAGCTGCATATAACCGCTCACGATATATACGGTCTTTCGGAAGTTATGGGACCGGGCGTCGCCTGCGACTGCGAGTATCATAAAGGACTTCACGTTTGCGAAGACCATTTTTATCCCGAAATTATAAATTCCGCAACGCTTCGTCCCGTTCCGGACGGGGAAGACGGCGAGCTTGTTTTCACCACTCTCACGAAAGAGGGGTTGCCGCTTATAAGATACAGAACGAAAGATATAACCACGATAGACAGAACGCCCTGCGAGTGCGGCAGAACGAGCGCGAGAATAAGCAAGTTCAAAGGTCGTGCGGACGATATGCTTATAATTCGCGGCGTGAACGTGTTCCCGAGTCAGGTAGAAGCTGCTCTCGTGGATATAAAAGAAGTTACCCCGCACTACATGATTATCGTAGACAGGGTAAACAACCTCGATACGCTTGAAATTCAGGTGGAAATAGACGAAAAATATTTTACAGACGAAATAAAGGGAATAGAGGGGCTGACGGCGAAAATCGGTCATACCGTAAACCAAGCTTTGGGGCTTAACGCAAAAATCAGAATCGTGGAACCGCAAACGCTTTCGAGAAGCGAGGGCAAAGCCGTTCACGTTATAGATAAGAGAAAGCTTTATTAAAATTTTATTCCGAAGCGAGTTAGAATACGCGTGACGGTCAGAGAGTACGAGAGTACAAACGGCGGACAAAAAAAGGAAATAAAACGAAAAAGGGGCGGCTTATGATAGCTAAACAATTATCCGTGTTTATAGAAAACAGGCAAGGCAGGCTCGGCGAGGTTTTGGAAGCTCTTAAAAAGGGCGGCGTGAATATTTTGTCTTTGAGCCTTGCGGATACCGCGGAATACGGGCTTTTGCGCCTCATTTTGAATAATCCCGAAGAAGGCAAAAAAATTCTTGCGGCAAGCGGCTTTTCCTCTATGCTTACGGACGTTTCGATTATAAAAATCCCGCATAAATCGGGCAGTCTGCAAGGACTTCTCGAAATGCTTGCGG
>CAKQEE010000035.1 GCA_934230055.1 uncultured Clostridia bacterium | reverse complement strand
GGCTTAACGGAATTGCGGCGGAATTTTTCTTTTCCTGTGCGTTTTTATATCTTTTTTATTCGCTCGTGTTGTTTATTCTGCCCGTCAGAAAAAGCAAAAACGATAAGGCTTCCGCGGAAAAGAGGAAAGAGCTTGCAAGGTATATAGACGAGCAGGTGAAAAAGGCGGGCGAGCTTGCCTATGCGAAGGGAGGTTCTTTCGGAAAGGGGAACGTCCACGATTGCGATGAGGTTCAAAACCGAGCTTTTTGCGTCGGCGAAGAAAAAAACTTTTCCGCAAGAGATTATCGTGAGCTTTCAAAAGAGCAGGGTAGAAAGATCGGCGCGAAAAAGCCTTTTGAAGAGGCGCGTTCTTGCGAAGCAAACGCCCCGTACGAGTATTACGAAGAAACTTCTTCGCCGCTCGGGAAAGGGGATAACGGTTTTGCCCGTGAAAAGGATTTGCCACTTGCGGAAATTCGTGCGGGAGAAGCTTCTTTCGGCGAAAGGGCGAGCGAAAAATATTGCAACGCTGCTGAAAGGAAGAGCGGGTTTAACGACGAAATAGATTATTCGCACGTTAAAAACGTTATAGCGCGGTTAGATTATTTCGGGCTTAAAGAAAGCGACAGAAGGCAGATTCACGATTTGGAAGCAAGTCTTTCGGAAGCGGAGCGCGGGGTAAACAGCGAAGAGCTTAAAGGGCGCATTAACGACGGGCTTTCTTCTCTGCTTAAAATAATGTCTAAATACGGGGCGTAAAACTGGATAGATTAAAGCAAATAAATCAAAAAAAACGAAAAACGCAAAGAAAAACCGCTTAACGGCGGTTTTTCCGCTTTAAAGTTGACAAACAGCCGAATTTATTGTAAAATAAACGCGTATGGGTTTAATAAAAGGCTTATTGCCCATTATAAGTACGATAAATCAAAAAGGGGAAAAACATGAAAAAGGTCTTGACGGCTTCGTTGCTTGCGTTTTTTGCGTGCGCCGCGCTTTTTGCGGGGTGTAAAGGTGCGGGGGATGGCGGAGACAGAGACAAATCTTACGCCATAACCTACGAATTGGACGGAGGTGAGATAGGGGGTGAATACAAAACTTCTTATAAAACATCCGAAGCGTTCGCTTTGCCCGTTCCCGTAAAGGAAAATTTCGAGTTTATCTGCTGGAAAGACGGCGAGGGCAAAGAGTGGAAAGAAATTTCCAAAACTACGGTGGGCGATAAAATTTTTTACGCAAACTGGCGGCAGGTGATATTCGCTATTACCTACGAGCTGAACGGCGGCGAAAATAACCACGAAAACCCGAGTTCGTATTCCGTTCGCGGCGGAGATACAGAACTTAAAGCACCCGTAAGGGAGGGATACAAATTCCTCGGTTGGGCGGATAAAGATTCTTCCGCCGCGGGCTACGTTACAAAAATCCCCGCGGGCAGTATGGGAGATAAAACCTTCGTTGCGGTATGGGAGAAAACGACCTTTTCCATAACATATGAACTCGGCGGCGGTACGAACAGCCCCGAAAACCCTGCCGAATATTCGAAGGACGGCGAAACCGTTACGCTTGTCCCCGCAACGAGAGCGGGATATAAATTCCTCGGCTGGGTAGATAAAAATTCTTCCGCCGCGGGCTACGTTACGGAAATTCCCGCAGGGAGCATCGGCGATAAAACCTTCGTTGCGGTATGGGAGAAAACGACCTTTTCCATAACATATGATTTGGGCGGCGGCACGAACAGCCCCGAAAACCCGGATTCATACGATAAATACGGCGAAGATATAATTCTCAAAGCTCCCGAAAGAGAGGGGTTCGAGTTCCTCGGTTGGATAGAAACTTCTTCTGCGGGTACGGAGTTCGTTACGGAAATTCCTTCGGGCAGCACGGGTGACAAAACTTTCGTGGCGCAATGGAAAAAAGAAGCTTTGCCGGAGGCGGAGGTTTTTGAGGTAAGATATGAGCTTTCTTATAACGGAGAGCGTTCTTATGCGGAAAATCCGAGTGACGTGTCGGGCGCGGAAATAAAAGACGGCGAAGCCTTTATCGGACTTTTGCCGAAAGTACTTCCCGAAAATCGTCTGTATAAATTCGTCGGCTGGGTAATTATTAAAGGCGAAGAAGAAATCAGGGTAACCGCAGGCACTGCCGCGGAAAAAGCTTTTACGGGCGATGACGGCAAAACCATAACTCTTACCGCAAAAGTAGAGAGATACGCTTACGAAATAGAGTACGTTTTAGAATATAACGGAGTTAATTCCGCGGTTGACGGACACGACACGGTCGATAACGGCGTTATCGGTAAAGACGAAACATTCGAGGGGAAACTCCTCGCGTTCGTTCCCGTAAGCGAATTTTATAAAGCCGCGGGCTGGGTTGCCGTTATTAACGGAACTGAAAGAGAAATTACCGCGGAAACTGAATTTTCGGCGGAGCTTGTCGGCAATGACGGCGTTATCAAGCTATACGCAAAGGCGGTAAGGTATAAATACACTCTTAAATACGAGCTTACCTACGACGGGATTTCTTCTACGGTAGAAGGTAAAACGGAAGTTGCGGACGGCGTTATAGCAATGGGCGAAAGCTTTGCCGAAAAGTTGCCCGATTTCGTTCCCGTTTCGGAAATGTATTCCGCTGTCGGCTGGGTAACGAATATCGACGGCACGGAGACGAGAGTGACCTTTGCTACCGTGCTTACCGAGGAAATGCTTGAATCGGACGGCGAAGGTATCAAGCTTTATGCAAAAGCGGTAAGGTACAAATACGTCCTTAAATACGAGCTTAATTACGACGGGATTTCTTCTACGGTAGAAGGAAAGACGGAAATTGCTGACGGAACCATGGAAATGGGTGAAAGTTTTTTGAAAAAACTTCCCGAATTTTCGCCGACGACCGAAGGATATGCTTCGGCGGGCTGGGTATTGAAGGCAGGCGGTACGGAAGAGAAAATTAATGCCGCAACCGTTCTTACCGAAAATATGCTCGAATCGGACGGTGCGACCGTAAAGGTTTATGCAAAAGCGGTTTATATGGACGAGATAACCATAGTTTACAATCTTATAGACGCCCTTTTAAGGGATTATCACAGCAACGCTAACGGTACTTCCGTAAGTTACGGGAAATATACGGATCAAAAAAATCCTCTTACCGTCGGCGGCAAGGTTGCGATAGAAAACGGAACTATAAAGAACGGCGAAACGTTCTTCGGTAAGCTCCCCGCGTTCGATCAAAAGAACTGCGGTTGGGTTTATAAATCGAAAACGGGCGAATACGTTTACGTAACGGACAAAACGACTTTCGATATGAAAAAGGCGGAAGTAGAAAACGGAAAGATTATTCTTTACGCCTGCATGACGGAATACTGGATAGGACCTTATTAAGAGTTTTTTATTAAAGTATTGCGGATTTAATAAGGCGAAAATCTTTGTTTGTTAAAAGACAAACGGGAATAAAAAAGGAACGCGCGGCGGAAAAATTTCCGCCGCGCGTTTTGCGCGCCGTATGGCTATTCTTTGTCATTCTGAAACGGGTAAACTTTGACGGACTTATGAAGAATCTTTAAAAGATTAAGAAGAGATTCTTCGGGAGTAGGGGCAAGAGGCGCGGCTCAGAATGACGGAGAAGGGGGGTGTGGCTTTGCGGGAAAATTTTAGAATGACGGAGAGGCTGCGTTCGACGGATAGGGGAAAAGGTTTTGAATAACGAAAAAAATCTCCGCTACTCGCGGAGACTTTTTTATGACTTGTATTACTTTTCTTACGACGAAATAATTCTTTGCCGGTAACCGCATACGGCAGGAGCAATAAATCCGCCGACGACGAACACGGCAACAAATTTGCCGCCACGGAACGCGTGTGCGAACGCGCCGCGAAATTATTTGTTCGTAACGCTGTTTACGCCGTTTATTATCAAATCGCAGCAAAGACGGCGGGTTTGTTCGGTATCGTCTATATATTTACGAATGATTTTATCGGAATAATAAAATGCGGTGTTGGTAACGTAGTCCCACAAAATAAGCAGAGTCTCGTCCGAAAGCTTGCCGTTAGGATCGAAAAGTTTTTTCGAAACTTCCAAAAATTCTTCCGCGCGGGGGTTTTGCATAGTGGGGTCGAAGCCGTACAATCCCGTGTATGAAATATAGTAAAGCGTACCCGCCTTGTCGCGCGTAAGCTTATCTATCATTATATCGAAAATTTCCTGCCAGGTTTTGCCATCGTCCACAAGGTTTATAACGTTTTTAAGGTGTTTTCTGTCAAACTTTTGAGCAATCACGTCTATAAGGTCTTGCATAGAGGGAAAGTTGTTGTAAATGGTGTGCGTAGAAATATCGCAAGCGGCGGCAATCGTCCTTGCGGAAATGCATTGTACACCGTCTTGCGCGCCGATTGCAAGCGCGGCGGCTTCTATTCTGTTCTTGGTATTTTCAAGTTTGCGATAACCCATATTCGTACGCTCCTTATAGCTTTTTTTAACATTCTATCACTTACCGACCGTTTGTGTCAAGCAAAGAAAACCCTATTCGCTCAATAAAAAGTTTAAAAGAAAAAAGAGAAAAGCGAAGGCAAATTTCAGGTAAAATTTTTCTTTTAGCCGAAAAAAATGCCTTCTTATTATTGATTTATTAAGAAAAAAACGATATACTTAAAGGCAGATAGTAATGTGTCCGAATCAAGGTTTTTTGCGACCTGCTTCGGTAAAAAAAGGACGTTTTATGGAGAGAATTATAGAAATAGAGGGACTTAACAAGGCGTTCGGAGAGGTGAAAGCCGTATCCGATTTGTCCTTTCACGTCGATAAAGGAGAGATGTTCGCTTTTCTCGGCGTGAACGGCGCCGGCAAATCCACAACAATTTCGATAATGTGCGGCACGCTTGAAAAAGATTCGGGCAAAGTTATGATTTGCGGAAAAAACGCCGACGAGGAACTTTCCGCAATCACCCGCGAAATAGGGGTGGTTTTTCAAAGTTCCGTGCTGGACGGCGCGTTGAGCGTTAAAGATAATCTTTTGTCCCGCGCGAGTTTGTACGGGATTTTCGGCGCGGAAGCGGAAGCTCGCGTAACAGAACTTGCAAATCTGTTGGATTTCAAAAATCTTTTAAGCAGAACTCTTAAAAATCTTTCGGGCGGGCAACGCAGAAGAATAGACGTGGCTCGCGCGCTTTTGCATAGGCCGTCCGTGCTTATTTTAGACGAGCCTACCACGGGGCTCGATCCGCAGACGAGAAAAAAATTGTGGGAAGTAATAGAAAATTTGCGAAAAGAGGAAAAAATGACGGTGTTTTTGACCACGCACTATATGGAAGAAACCGCCGACGCCGACTACGTTGTGATTATAGACGGCGGAAAGATAGTTGCGGAAGGCACGCCGCTTGCGCTTAAAAACAAGTACGCGGGGGATTACATAACGCTTTACGGCGCAGACGAGGCCGCGGCAAAAAAACTTGGCAAAGCTTACGAAAAAATTCAGGGTGCGATAAGAATTTCGGTTGATTCTACCGAGGAAGCGAAAAACCTTATTATTTCTTATCCCGAAGTTTTTATCGATTTCGAGATAGTCAAAGGCAAGATGGACGACGTTTTCCTTGCCGCTACGGGCAAAAAACTTGCGGGAGGTAACTGATATGAAAACCACTTTTTCGCTTATCAGAAGAAACGTAAAACTGTTTTTTAAAGATAAGGGCGCGTTTTTTCCTTCGCTGATAACCCCCGTGATACTGCTCGTTTTATACGCGACTTTTCTTGCAAAAGTTTATAAAGACAGCTTTAACGGCGCGATACAAGGCGCGCTTTCGGGCGGCTTCGTCGTGAATAATTTAGAAGGAATAGTGAACGGTACGGTAGGCGGACAACTCGTTTCCTCTCTTCTTGCGGTGTGTTGCGTGACGGTGGCGTTCTGCTCTAACCTTACTATGATTTCCGACAAGGCGACGGGCGCGAGAAAAGACCTTTTAACTTCGCCCGTAAAAAAATCTTCGCTTGCGATATCGTATTTTTTCGCTTCGCTGCTTTCTACTTTGATAATTTCATACGTTACCACGGCGGTCGGGCTGATTTACCTTGCGTTTACGGGTTGGTATCTGTCTTTTGCAGACGTCGTTCTGATCGTTTTCGACGTATTTTTACTGACGTCGTTCGGGGTTGCGTTTTCTTCCGTGATAAACGCTTTTTTATCTACGAGCGCGCAGGCTTCCGCAATAGGAACCATCGTGTCCGCGGGATACGGTTTTGTTTGCGGAGCGTATATGCCCGTTTCGCAGTTCGGCGAAGGGCTTCGCAACGTTATGGGTTTTTTACCCGGAACTTACGGTACTTCGATAATAAGAAATCACGCGCTTGCGGGTGTTTTCAGAGAGATGAGCGCGCAAAATTTCCCCGCGGAGGCGATTGAAGGAATAAAAGATTCCGTCGATTGTAATCTGTACTTTTTCGGCGCAAAGGTTTCGGAAGCGGCTGCCTACGGTGTACTTGTCGGTTCGGTGCTGCTTTTAATAGGCGTGTTCGTGCTGATAAACGTTTTAAGGAAAAAAAGAAGCTGACGGGATAGCAGGACGAATAATCGCATTCCCTTGCGCGAGGGCAGCGGAATAACACCAAACAAAAAACAAAAAAACGACAAAAAAACGGCGGAGTCTTTATAACCCCGCCGTTTTGTTTACGGCGTCATGCAAATTTTTTTACCCCTTCTTCCGTACGACCCACGTCGTACGGGCGGCGGATCGTTTTCCGCCAACCATAACGCCGCTTCTCTAACGGTTTTCTCAAACTCTGTCGGGCGAAACGACAGTTCCGTTTGCGCCTTGTGCGAGTCGAACCGTTGTCCGCTTTTTAAGATTTCTAAAGATTGAGCGGTAAAGAGAGGCGTTTGCTTTTTTTTGCGATAACGTCGCTCGCAAAGCGCAGCAATCGGACGAACGAAGCCTATCGACAAATATACGCGCAGTTTTTTCAGCCTCAGGGCTTCTGCGGTCAGATTAAGCAACGTTTTAACGTCGTGCGTGCCGCCTGTAACGAGATAGCATTCGCCCCTCCTACCTTTCTCAGCCGCGGATATTGCTGCAAAGGCGACGTCTTTCACGTCCACGAAATCGTACTCGCCTTTAACCGCCACGGGGAGCTTGCCGTGAATAAATTTTCTTAAAAGTCCCATCAGGTGGTTGTTTTTATAATCTCCTACGCCTATAATTCCGCTCGGAACTATCACGCAGGCGTTGAATCCTTCGCTCGCCGCCTGTAAAACGTATTCGGTAGCGAGCGCTTTACTCGTCGCGTACGCGCCTTTCACAAGGCTCGGATCGAACACGAGGTCTTTTTCGGTGTTCAAACCCTTTTTGCATTGTGCGGCGTGCACCGAGCTTACGTATACAAAACTTTTTACGCCGGCGCGCCTTGCGGCGTCTACCGTGTTTTTCGTACCCGTAACGTTGATTTCGTTAACGGTCGCGTCCGGTTCGGAAAGGATACTTACCTTTCCCGCCGCGTGTATTACGTAAAGCTCTTCGTCCTTTTCGTGTGCGAAAAAGGAATCGAGCGACGCTTTTTCGAGAATGTTTCCGTAACGTATTTCCGCGCCTTCGAGCATAAACTCGTCGTCGCCCCGCATTACCAGCGCGCGAACTTTTTCGCCGAGAGAAACAAGTCGTTTAACTATGTTGTTGCCAAGATGTCCGGTTGCGCCGGTTACGCAGAGTACTTTTTTCATCTTTTATCTACCTTCTTTCTTAAGATTTTGCCATATAAATTTCACTCTCCGTATTGCTTTCTCTTTTCAGCTGTAGTATACTATTAGCACAAAGATTTGTCAATAGTCAATTTCGGTCGATATAAACGTAATCGACCGAAAAACGGATAATGTACACGAAAAACGACTAAAAACGTATAATTACAGAATAACGAACATTTTTAGCAGGATTTGACCGAAACAGGAGGGCGATTATGAAAAACGATTACAGAAAGAAACTTACGCGGCAAATGTTCAGGAGCGCGTTCGTGTCGCTGCTCAAAGAAAAACCCGTTCAGTCCATTACCGTCCGTGAATTGTGCGAAAAGGCGGAAGTGAACAGAGGCACGTTTTATTCCCACTATCAGGATATGTACGCGCTTTTGGAAAGTGTGGAAAACGAGATGTTTTCCGAACTCGAAAAAACTTTGGCGCAGTTTACCCGTACTCACGAAATCAGCTTTTACGAAGCTTTGTTGGAGTTCGTTAAAAACAATTCCGATATGTGTATAGTGCTTATCGGTAAAAACAGCGACAGGACTTTCGTAGATAAATTGTTGTCGTACGGCAAAGAATTTTTTATGCGCGTAAACGCGGGCGTTATATCGCAAGAGAACGCGCGGTATGCGGAGATTTTTTACGAATACGCCTCTTACGGCTGCTTGCGCCTTTTACAACTCTGGATAGACGGGGGAATGAAAGAAAGCGTGGAAAACACCGCCCGTTTATTAGAGAAATTAACCGCGTTCGACCCGAACGGCGGCGAGCTGTAACGGCGGCAAATCGTATCGGGACTTAAAAGATGTTTTCCCACGTCACCGAAAACGTTTTAGGTATTTGTTCGGAAAGCTCTTTAAGCACTTCTATTTTAGAAACCGCGTCGTGCCACTCTTTATCCCGCACGAGCTTAACCGATTCCGCAAGCCACAAATCTATCTCTTTAATTTCGTTGTGCGGAATAAAAACGTGCAGATATTTCTTTTTGTCCAGCCAGTTTTTCTGCACGGCGTAAACGTCGTTTTCGGTGGCGACCTCGTCGTTTACTTTTTCGTATAAAACGCACAAAACCTCGTCGAATTCGTTAAACTGCCTATGCACGAAGTCCGCCTCGAAAATCGCTCCGACGGTTAAAAGCACCGCCACTATTATCATAGAAATTATCGATTTTACCACGAAACCCCCTTCGGCAACGGATATTTCGTTATCTCGTATCGCCTGTTTTTGCTTTTTAAGTAGCACCTGCCGGCGCCGTCTACCGTAAGAATTTCCACGTTGCGCAGTTTGTCTCCGCGGGCGGCAAGAAAGCTCGACAATTCCTCTTCTTTCGCGCCGATTACGGAAAGGTTGCGGTTTACGGTTTTGCCTTCGTTCACGATAAGAACGGGCAGGGAAGAGCTTTTTTCGGTTTCGGAATTTTCAAATGCGGAAAGCTGTCCGTTAGACTCGAAAACGGCGTACGAAAGCTCGTCGAAAGAAAAATACCCCGCGTTGCGCATGGATTCTATAAGGTCGTCTACGCCCATATTGTTCTTTTTAAGCTCCTTTATATCCACCCCGTCTTTGGTTATAACGAGACTCGGCTTTCCCGATATGATTTTCTTCAAAAAATCGCCGCGTTGTTCCAAAAAAGAAAGCAGCTGATGCAGAATAAACAGCGTTAAAATCGCAACTATTCCGTAAGTCAGCGGAATGGAAACGTCCGCCATGGGTACGCAGGCGAGGTCTGCGATTATAAGGGTTACGATAAATTCAAAAGGCTGCATTTCGCCTATTTGCCTTTTTCCCATAAGCCGCATAACTATTACGAGCGTTATAAAAATTATAAGCGTTCTTATAAAGGTTACTATCATACCGTTTATTATG
>CAKQEE010000034.1 GCA_934230055.1 uncultured Clostridia bacterium | reverse complement strand
CGTCGCAAGTGCAAAAACAAAAAGATTTACGGCGACGTTTCGGAAAAAAGGGTATACGCGCAGGCGGTTTTAGACTTTATTTCCGGTATGACGGACAGATACGCGGTAAGCTCTTATAATGAATTGATTACCTATTAAAATTTTATAAAAGAAAAAGCAAGACTTGTCGCGACGGGGCGGCAAGTCTTTTTTTTCACGCGGGAGAATATACTTTTTTTATGAGAATCAAAAGCATCTTGTCGGGTGCCGCGCTTATTGCGGCGGCTGTTTTTACCGCCGTTTTCGGCGCGGGCAAGATTTCCGAAAAGAAAAGTTTTGCGGAAGAAAAGCCGTATAAGGGCGTTATAACAGTTTGGCAGATAGATACCTTCGAGGGCGGTACGGGTTCGAGAAAAAATTTTTTGCTTTCCTCGGCGCGCGGGTTCGAGAAAAAGTACGCGGGAGTTCTCGTTATGGTGATTTCTCATACGGAAACGAGCGCGAACGCCGCTTACGAACGGGGCGAAACGCCCGACGCGATTTCATTCGGCGCGGGATTTTACCCGAAAAACGCAAAAAAAATCACGCCCGAAAAAAAGTTCGCGGGGGGGACGGCGGGGGCGGATTGCTATGCCGTTCCGTGGTGCCGAGGCGGGTATATTCTGATAGAAAACCCCACATTGACGGAGTACGGCGGAGCGAAAAAAGATAAAAAGAGCTTGCCGGATTTGTCGGAGGAAGAAATTCTCGTTTCGGAGGGGGAGCATACCGCGCCGCTCGTTGCGCTTTCTCTTGCGGACGTAATGGTAAAATCCGTTCGCAAGCTTTCGCCCATGGAAGCTTACGTAAAATATACGGAAGGCAAAACGCGGTATTATCTGACCACGCAAAGAGACGCGGTAAGGCTTACCCGCCGCGGCGAAAGCTTTAATTACTACCCGCTTTCCGCTTATAACGACCTTTATCAATATATATCGCTAACTTCCGTCTCTCCCGAAAAATCCGTTTACGCGGAAAGGTTTATAGAGTATATTTTAAAAGAGGAAGTGCAAAAGTCGCTCGGCAAAATCTGTATGTTTTCCGCATTTTACGCGGCGGAGCAGGAAACGGAAGTCTTAAACGATTTGCAAAGAATCAAAAGTGAAAGCACCTTTTCGGTTTTTTCCGCGAAAGAAAGCTATAAGGAACTGCAAAAGCTTGCGGAGCTTACCGCGACGGGCAAAGAAAAGGATTTGACAAAATTAAAAAAATTTCTTGCGTAGCCTTGAAAAAGGACGCGAAATATAGTAAAATGATATAAGGAGATTTATGGATTTTCTCGAA
This sequence comes from uncultured Clostridia bacterium, assembly GCA_934230055.1. Lineage (GTDB taxonomy): Bacteria > Bacillota > Clostridia > Christensenellales > Borkfalkiaceae > UBA1259. Next base: position 8,363 of record CAKQEE010000034.1, on the reverse strand, counting down.
GAGCTTTCTGGTATAGCGGGGCTTACGTTAAAAAGAGAAGAACCTATGAAAAAACATACGACGGCGGGGCTTGGCGGGAATGCGCGCTACTATGCGGAAGCGGGCAGTCTGTATTCGCTTGCCGCCGCGCTCGATTCCGCAAAACGTTGCGGCGTAAAGAGTAAGGTTATAGGTTGCGGCAGCAATTTGCTCGTTTCGGACGCGGGCTATAACGGACTTATAATCTCAGCCAAAAACGTTAAAGATATATTCATCACCAAAGAAGGACTTCGGGCGGGGTGCGGAACCACTCTTGCCGCGTTTTCTCAATTCGCCCTTCGCGCGGGACTCGGCGGCGCGGAAGAGCTTGCGGGAATCCCCGGCTCGATAGGCGGCGCGGTGAAAAACAACGCCGGCGCGTTTGGAAAAAGCGTTTCGGACGTACTCCTTTTCGCGGAAATTCTGTCCGACGGAAAAATAGAAAAAAGGTCGGCGAAAGACTTAAAGTTCGGGTACAGAAAAAGCGGGCTGAAAAAAGGCGAAACGGTAATTTCCGCAACCTTTGCACTATTTCCTAAAAAGGCTTCCGAAATAGAAAAGCGCCGCGCGGAGTTTATCGGGATAAGAAGGACTTCCCAGCCGCACGGCAGGAGCTTCGGCTCCACGTTCAAAAATCCGAAAAGGGTTAAATCGGAAGAGTTAAAAGGTCTCGGTGCGGGCGCGATTATAGAAAAAGCGGGGCTGAAAGGTTTAGCCTGCGGCGGCGCGAGCGTATCTAAAAAGCACGCGAATTTTATAACGATTTCCCCTTCCGCCACGGCGAAAGAGGTTAAAAATCTGATAGACAGGATAAAACTTGAAGTATACGAAAAATACGGCGTGAAGCTTTCGGAAGAGGTGGAATACGTCGGGGAGTTTTAAATGAAGCTGACGGGCGACTACCATACGCACACAATATTTTCGCACGGGAAGGGAACGATAGAAGAAAACGCCCTTGCCGCAAAAGCTACGGGACTTTCGGAAATAGGAATTTCCGACCACGGCTTCGCGCACCCCGTGTTCGGTATAACGAAAGGTTGCCTTAAAGATATGAAAAGGCTGTGCAAAGAGGCGACGGAAAAAACGGGCGTTAAAACTCTTCTCGGTATAGAATCAAACTTTATAGGCACGGAAGGCGAAACCGACCTTAAAGAAAAGCTTTACGATTACTTTGATATATACCTTGCGGGTGTGCATAAATTCGTTGCGTACAAGCCCCGCGCGCTGTTTTCCATGGCTCTTCCGAACTTTTTTCTTTCCAAAAAAAAGGAGCCTAAGCCTTCCGCAAGGCTGATAAAAGAAAACACGAAAGCATATATAAACGTTATAAAAAATAACCCCGTAGACGCAATAACGCACCTAAATTATTGTTGCTATGCAGATGCGGAAGAGGTTGCGAAGGCTGCGGCGGATTACGGCACTTATATAGAACTCAATGCAAAAAAAACTCACCTTTCGGACGAAGAGCTTTATAAAATCTTAAAAACGGGGGCGCGCTTTATAATCGGTTCGGACGCGCACACGCCCGACAGGGTGGGCGAAATTTCGCTTGTGGAAAATCTTTTGCGGCGTGTTGAAATTCCCGAAGATCGGATAGACAATATAAACGGAAGTACGCCCGATTTCAGGTTTAAAAAATTCAAAGAGAGGGCGGGAAGTTGAATTTCGGAGAGGTTGTAAAAATCGAGATACTCGGAAAATTCATAAAAGAACCCGCTTTGAAAATGGCTTTTCTTGCGGGGCTGATACGCGGCTCGGGCGCGATTTATATGAAGGACGGCGAAACGGGATTGATGTTTTCCGTTTCGGAAGAAAGCACCCTTTCGCTCGCCGAAGAGTATTTTCGTTCGCTGTTTTCTTACAAATTCGGCGAGGTTTCCGTCGAAGAGGACAGGCTTAACAAAAAAGACAGGTTTACGATAAGTCTTTCGGGCGAACGCGCCGCGGAAATTTTGTGCGAACTCGGTATTCTGGAAAAAAGCCCTCGCGGGTATTCGGTAAGCTTCGATTTTTACGGCAAGGTTGCGGAAACGGAAGAGGGGTTCCGCGCGTTTTTAAGGGGGCTTTTCGTATCTGCGGGCGGTTGCACCGTGCCGGGCGGCGGAGAAGGTAAAGGCACGGGCTACCATTTGGAGCTTGTGTTTTATCACCCGCGCCCCGCGGGCAGAACGAGTGAAAAGCTTGCTGAATACGGCATAAAAACGCGCATTACGAGAAGAAAAGAAAGCTATCTCGTATACATTAAGAGTGCGGAGGAAATAAAAGATTTCATAGCGTTTTTACATGCGCCGATAGCCGTTTTAAGGCTTACCGACTTAATGATAGAAAGAGAGCTTGTAAACGACAGCAACAGAAGAAAAAACTGCGACCTCGGCAACGTTACGCGGCAGGTGGAAGCTTCTATGCGGCTTGCGGAAGATATAGAATTTCTGGATAAAAGCGGCAGACTGTCGGAGCTTAAACCCGAACTTGCGGAAACCGCGCTTTTTAGAAAGAATTACCCCGAAGACACTTTTTCGGAGCTTGCTAAAAGGCTTTCGATAACCAAAAGCTGCTTAAACCACAGATTAAGAAAAATAGCCGCGGAAGCGGAAAAATTAAAAACGGAAACGCCCGCGGAAGAAAAATAAGCGGAAGAAGAAAGATAAAAGGAAGATAAGATGTCTGATTTCGTACACTTACATTTACATACGGAATACAGCTTGCTTGACGGCGCAACGCGCATAGACAAGCTTTTTAAGGCGTGCAAAGAGCGCGGAATGGACGCGGTTGCGATAACCGACCACGGCAATATGTTCGGCACGCTCTACTTTGCGGAAGAAGCGAAAAAGGCGGGCATAAAATATATAATCGGTTGCGAAATGTACGTTACGGACGATTATACCGACAAAACGGGAAAGCAGGCTTACGACCACCTTATACTTCTTTGCAAAAACAAAAAAGGATACAAAAACCTTATAAAACTCGATTCCATAGCGTACGTGGACGGGTTTTATTATAAACCGAGAATAGATTACAAAACCCTTGCAAAATACAGCGAAGGGCTTATATGTCTTTCCGCGTGCCTTGCGGGCAGGGTGCAAAGAAAGCTTGTGGAAAACGATTACGAAGGCGCAAAGTCCGTTGCGGAAATGCTTCGGGATATTTATAAAGACGATTTTTATCTTGAAATTCAGGACCACGGACTTGCCGACCAAAAGCGCATAAACCCGCTTATAATAAAACTTTCCAAAGAGCTTAACATACCGCTTGCCGCAACCAACGACGTGCATTACTTAAACCGCGACGACGCGGAAATGCAGGACGTCGTTATGTGTATAAGCATGAAAACCACTCTCGACGATCCCACGCGCCTTAAAATGGAAAGCGATCAGGCGTATTTCAAAACGCCCGAAGAGATGAAAGAGCTGTTTTCGTATATTCCCGAGGCGATAGAAAACACCGTTAAAATAGCGGACAAGGTGACGGAAGAGGTTTTTCCGCTCACCGCGAAGGGCGATCCGATAAGGGATAATTCGCTTATACCGAAATACGTTCCCGACGACGGAACCACCCCCAAAGAATATCTTCTTAACCTTGCGGAAAACGGGCTTAAAAAGAGATACCCCGTGATAACGCCCGAAATACGCGAGCGTTTCGATTACGAGTTCGACGTTATAAGCTCTATGGGTTTTTGCGATTACTACCTTATCGTCTGGGATTTTATAAACTACGCGAGAAGCGTGGGTATTCCCGTCGGCGCGGGCAGAGGCTCCGGAGTATCGAGCATAATCGCGTATTCTATCGGCATAACGGACGTGGAGCCGCTCCGCTATCAACTGATTTTCGAGAGATTTTTAAATAGAGAAAGGGTGTCCATGCCGGACTTCGACGTGGATATATCGGACGCGCGCCGCGGCGAAGTGGTGGAATACGTAAGAAGAAAATACGGTTCGGAAAGAGTGGCGCAGATAGTTACCTTCGGTACTCTTGCAAGTAAGGCGGCTATAAAAGACGTTGCGAGGGTATACCGCGTTCCGTATTCGAGCGTAGACAAGGTGACGAAGCTTATGGACGGCAAGTCCACCATAAGACAGTCGCTCGGAATGGAACTTCTTAAAGACGGCACGAACGTAGGCGTTCCGGACCTTATCGACATATATAATAACGACGAGGAATTGCATAAAATCATAGATATGGCGATAAAGTGCGAGGGGCTTCCCAGAAACACGAGTATGCACGCCGCGGGCGTGGTTATATGCGAAAAGCCGATTATGGATAACGTTCCGCTTCAAAGAAACGGCGAAGATATAACGACGCAGTTCGATATGATAGAGGTAGAAGCCCTCGGTATGCTTAAAATGGACTTCTTGGGGCTTCGTACGCTCACGGACGTTCAGCTTGCCTGTCAGTACGCAAAAGAAGATTTCGGCGTAGACCTCGATTTCCACGTTTTAGGTTACGAAGATAAAGGTACTTACGACCTTATCGGTTCGGGTGAAACGGACGGCGTGTTCCAGCTTGAAAGTCCCGGTATGAAGCGATTCATGAAAGACCTGAAACCGACCACGTTTGAAGATATTATCGCAGGGATTTCTCTTTACAGACCGGGACCTATGGATTCTATTCCGCAGTACATAAAGAACAAGCATAACCCCGCGGGAATTAAATACGACCATCCGCTTCTCGAACCTATCCTGAAAAACAGTTACGGAATACTCGTTTATCAGGAACAAGTCATGCAGATTTGTCAGAGTCTCGGCGGGTTTACCTTGGGACACGCGGACATAGTTCGTAAGGCGATGGGTAAAAAGAAAGTAGAAATAATGGAACAGCAAAAGGAGATATTCGTTTACGGCGGTATCAACGACCACACGGGACAACCGGTAGACGGCGCGATAAAGCGCGGCGTGCCGGAAGACGTGGCGATTCGCGTTTACGATAACATGAAGCCTTTTGCAAGATACGCTTTCAACAAATCGCACGCGGCGGCTTACGCGGTGCTTGCTTATCAAACGGCTTACCTTAAAAAATACTATCCCGTAGAATTTTTCTGTTCGCTGCTCAATAACAGAATAGATAAGATAGACGAGCTTTCCAAATATCTTACCTACTTAAAAAATAACGACTTTAAGGTGCTTACGCCGGACGTGAACAAAAGTAAGGCGTACTTTTCCTGCGAGGACGGGGGAATACGTTTCGGACTCGTGGGAATAAAGAACGTAGGGCTTGCCGTAATCAACGACCTTTTGAAAGAGCGTGAGGAAAACGGCGACTTCTCTTCTTTCGAGGATTTCATAAACCGCGGCGTCGGAGTCGGCATAAACAAAAGGCTTGTGGAAAGCCTTATACTTGCGGGCGCGTTCGATTCGTTCGGAAAAACGCGCAGGTCGCTTTCCGCGGTGTTTTCCGATTATATGGACAGGGTTTCGGAAGCGAACAAAAAGAAAAACAGTATGCAGATAAGCCTTTTCGGCACGGTTTTCGAGGAGGACGAAGGTCTGAAAATAGATTATCCCGACCTGCCCGAATTTTCTTCGAGAGAAAAACTGATAAACGAAAAAGCGGTAGTCGGCGTATACCTTTCGGGACACCCCTTGGAAGACTATAAAGAGCAGTTTTCCAAATTCTCATTCAATACGAGCCTTATGGAATATTACGAAGAGGACGAGGACGGAAACAGGGAATATACCGAAATAAAAGACGGCGAACAAATCGTTATGGGAGGCATCATTTCCGAATTCAAAAGGCTTACCACCAAAAGCGGGCAGGTTATGGCGTTCATCACGGTAGAGGACGTTTACGGCAGTATAGAAGTGGTTGCCTTCCCCAAGGTTTTTGAAAAGTGCAAGGCGGTGATTGCCAACGAAGAAATAGTGAGAATTACCGGAAAAACGCAGATAAAAGACGGAAAGCCGACGATTTTAGCGGACGGAATAGTAAAGCTCGAAGTAAAAGAGGAAGCGGCGGGGCATACCGCGCCCGCGGAAAAGGAGTACCTCGGACTTATCATTCCCGAGGGCAAAGAAAACGAGCTTAACGACGTACTCGACATAGCGGAATCTTACGAAGGGGATATCCCCGTAATCGTAGCGATGAACGGCAAAAAGTACGACGCGCACGTTTCCGTTCGCCGTTGCGGGGGGCTTGTCAGCGAGCTTACGGGAAAACTCGGAAAAGATAACGTAATTTTTTTCTTGAAAAAGCACTAAAAGTGCCGTAAAAAAAATAGCCTTTTAAATAAAAATGTGATACAATTATTCCGATTTGAAATTCGATAATAAAAAGAGGTGAATTACATGAAAAGGATTGCGGTATTAACGAGCGGCGGAGATGCGCCCGGAATGAATGCTTGTATAAGATCCGTAGTTCGTACTGCTCTTTATAATAACGTAGATATATACGGTGTGGAACGCGGTTACGCCGGGCTTATAAAGGGCGAAATATCCCGTCTCGGCTCGCGTTCGGTTTCCGATATGATTCACAGGGGCGGCACTTTTTTGAGAACGGCAAGATGTCCCGAATTTAAGGACGTAGAAGTGCAGAAGCAGGCGGTAGACGCCCTTTCCGCTTACGGAATAGAAGGACTCGTGGTAATCGGCGGGGACGGAACGTTCCGCGGCGCGAAAGATTTAAGCGATAATTTCGGCATAAAAGTTATGGGAATACCGGGAACGATCGATAACGACCTTGCGTATACCGATTATACCGTCGGATTCGATACCGCCGTAAACACCGTTTTGTGGGCGATAAGCAATCTGCGCGATACCATGCACTCCCACGACAGGGTGTGCCTTTTGGAGGTTATGGGGCGTCATTGCGGAGATATTGCGCTTTATGCGGGCGTTGCGGGCGGCGCGGAATACGTTCTCGTTCCCGAAATTCCTTATAATCTCGACGAGATAGCAAAGTCTATTAAAAAGAGTTATTTGCGCGGCAAAACTTCTAATATGATAATCCTGGCAGAAGGAGCGGGAAACAGAGACGAAATCGCGGAAAAGATACAGGAAAAAAGCGGAATCAACGTTAAAGTAACCAACTTCGGCTATATTCAGCGCGGCGGCTCGCCGAGTATGCAAGACAGGGTGCTTGCGGCTCGCTTCGGAAGCAAGGCGATAGAACTTTTAATGAACGATTCCGAAAGCGTTGCGATAGGTATCCGCAAAAACGAAGTGGTAACCGTTCCGTTTGCGGAGGTAGCCACCGCGGAAAAACGCTTCGATAAAGAGCTTTACGACATTGCGCGCGTATTAAGCCTTTAATTTTCGGGGAATATTTAACGATAAAAAAATAAAAGATATATATCAAAGGAGAAAAACAATGAAAGGATTGAAAGGCGCGCTTATGTTCGCGCAGTCCGGCGGACCTACCTCGGTAATCAACGCGAGCGCGGCTGGCGTATTTATCGAAGGTCTCAAACAAAAGAATATCACCGCGGTATACGGTGCGGCGCACGGTATCAAAGGTATTCTTAACGAAGAGTTTTACGATATCTCTAAAGAAGACAAGAAGGAACTCGAACTTTTAAAAAACACTCCTTCTTCCGCTTTGGGTTCTGTAAGATATAAACTTAAAGACGCTTCCGTAGACGATACCGATTATAAGAGAATCCTCGAAGTATTCAAAAAGTACGACGTAAGATACTTCTTCTATAACGGCGGAAACGACAGTATGGATACCTGCAACAAAATAAGCAAGTATATGGCGAAATCCGGCTATGAAGTAAACGTTATCGGCGTTCCCAAAACCATAGATAACGACCTTTTCGGCACGGATCATTGCCCCGGCTTCGCAAGCGCGGCAAAGTTTATCGCAACCACCATTATGGAAATCAACCTCGACGCGAAGGTTTACGATACGGGCATGATTTGCATAATAGAAGCTATGGGCAGAAACGCCGGTTGGCTTACGGCTTCGGCGGCTCTCGCAAACAGCAAGGGTTACGGCGCAGACCTTATTTATCTTCCCGAAACCGACTTCGACGTGGATAAATTCGTAGATGACGTTAAAGCGGTTTGCGCAAAGAACAACAACAAGTGTATCGTTTGCGTTTCGGAAGGTATTCACGATAAGAACGGCACCCTTATAGGCGAAGTTCTCGGCAAAGCGGGTGCGAGAGACAGCTTCGGTCACGCGCAGCTCGGTGGCGTTGCGGCTAACCTCGCTAACATCGTAAAAGAAAAGACGGGAATCAAAACCCGCGCGATAGAACTTTCGCTTATGCAGAGATGCGCGGCGCATTGCGCAAGCAAAACCGATATAGAAGAAACCTTCGAGGCAGGCAAGCGCGCGGTAAGAGCGGCTGTCTCCGGCGAAACGGACAAAATGGTTTGCTACAAGAGAAAAGAAGGCGATAAGTACGAGTG
>CAKQEE010000033.1 GCA_934230055.1 uncultured Clostridia bacterium | reverse complement strand
TTTTCGCAAGTCTGCATTTTATATCGAGAAATTTTTCCGCGCCGAGGTCCGCGCCGAACCCCGCTTCCGTAACTGCGTAATCGCCGAGCTTTAAGGCAAGCTTGGTTGCGATGACAGAGTTGCAGCCGTGTGCGATATTCGCAAAAGGTCCGCCGTGTACTATTGCGGGCGTGCCTTCCAAGGTCTGCACAAGGTTCGGTTTTATAGCGTCTTTAAGAAGAGCCGTAACCGCGCCTTCCGCTTTCAAGTCTCCGCAGGTAACGGGTTTACCCTCTTCGTTATAAGCGACTATTATGCGCTTTACGCGGGTTTTAAGGTCTTTTAAGTTTTCCGCAAGGCAGAAAACAGCCATTATCTCGCTTGCGACCGTTATATCGAATCCGTCCTCTCTCGGAACGCCGTTGCTTTTGCCGCCGAGTCCGTCTACCACGAAACGAAGCTGACGGTCGTTCATATCCACGCACCTTTTCCAAACGATGCTTCGCGTATCTATTTTAAGGGCGTTTCCCTGATGTATATGGTTATCGAGCATTGCGGCGATAAGATTGTTCGCCGCGCCTATCGCGTGGAAATCTCCCGTAAAGTGCAAATTTATATCTTCCATGGGAACGACTTGCGCATATCCGCCGCCCGCCGCGCCGCCTTTTACGCCGAACACGGGACCGAGCGAAGGTTCCCTTAAAGCTACCGCCGTTTTTTTGCCGATACGGCGCAAAGCGTCTGCAAGACCTATGGAGGTGGTGGTTTTTCCCTCGCCCGCGGGCGTGGGATTTATTGCGGTAACAAGTACGAGCTTTCCGTCTTTTTTAAGATTTTCCGCATTTTTGCCCTTTTTTAGGTCGGCATAAAAGGCGTTTACTTCTATTTTTGCCTTATATTTGCCGTAAGGTTCTATATACTTTTCGTCTATTCCCGCAGTTTCGGCTATTTCGTAAACGGGTTTTATTTTACAATTACGCGCTATCTCTATATCAGTAAGCATTTTTCTTTCTCCCTTCCGAATATTAAAAAGCGGCGCGGCATTATGAGTGCCGCGCGAATAGTTTAGTTATATATCGGGAACTTTTCGCAAAGTTCCTTCACTCCCGCTTCTATTTCTTTTCTGCTGCCGTCGAAGTCAGTTATCGCGCGGTAAATCCATTCGGCGATAAGTTCCGATTCTTTTTCCTTAAACCCTCTCGAAGTGATTGCGGGCGTACCGATTCTCAAACCGCTCGTAACGAACGGGCTGTTCGGATCGTTCGGAATGGTGTTTTTGTTCGCGGTGATATGCACCTCGTCGAGTCGCGTTTCAAGCTCCTTGCCGGTAACGCCGAACTTTACGAGCTTTAACAGCATAAGATGATTATCCGTGCCGCCCGAAACGAGGTCTACCCCGCGCTCCGTAAGCCCCTTTGCAAGGGTTGCGGCGTTAAGTATTATTTGCTTTTGATATTCTTTGAATCCGGACGTTAAAGCCTCTCCGAGAGCGACGGCTTTTGCCGCGATTATGTGCATTAATGGTCCGCCCTGCGTTCCGGGGAAAACGGCTTTATCAATCGTTTTGCCGTATTTTTCTTTGCAAAGAATAAGCCCGCCGCGAGGACCGCGCAACGTTTTGTGCGTAGTGGTTGTAACTACGTCCGCATACGGCACGGGAGAAGGATGAAGCCCCGCGGCTACAAGTCCCGCGATATGCGCCATATCCACCATAAGTATCGCGCCGACCTCATCCGCGATTTCTCTGCAACGCTTAAAGTCTATAATCCTCGAATAGGCGGAAGCCCCGACTACTATAAGTTTCGGTTTACACTCTTTTGCGATACGCTCCATTTCGTCGTAGTCTATTCTTTCCGTTATCGGTGAAACACCGTACGACACCACGTTGAAATACTTGCCCGAAATATTTACGGGAGAACCGTGGGAAAGATGCCCGCCCTGCGAAAGATTCATTCCCATAACGGTATCGTGCGGCTGTAAAAAAGCAAAGAACACGGCAAGATTCGCGTTCGCTCCGCTGTGCGGCTGAACGTTTGCGTACTCCGCGCCGAAAAGCTTTTTCGCGCGTTCTCTCGCAATATCCTCTACTACGTCTACGTATTCGCAACCGCCGTAATATCTTTTGGAAGGGTATCCCTCCGCGTATTTATTGGTCAAAACGCCGCCCGCCGCAAGCAAAACCGCGGTACTTACTATGTTTTCGGAAGCGATAAGCTCTATGTTTCCGCGCTGACGGTTAAGCTCTTTTTCGCAAGCCGCGGCAACCTCCGCGTCGTATCTTTCGAGTTCTTCAAAAAATTTCTTCATAAGTACCTCCTCCGCGTTTTCGCGCCTTGTCCGTAAAAGGCGAGGCAAAGCTTTTGCCCCTGCGGCAAGATTTTCGAGTATTTTTAATATTGTATCACAAACCGCATTTAAAAGACAATCTTTTTTCAGCCGATTTCGGCTTTTCTTTTTTACCGGTTTTTTATTAAAGCGGCGGCGATTAAAAATCGCCGCCGCCGTAATCCGTCTCTCTTTTTTTCATTTACAGTTTTATTTCGTAAGAAGAATGAAGCTTTACCGTGTCCTTAAAGGTAACTTTGCCGTTATCGAACGCAAAAGGAATTTCCTTACCGCAGATCAGTTCTTTAACGCTTACGGGAAGAGCTTCCGTTTTAACCGTTATTTCCACGGGGTATTCGCAAAGCGCGTCCGCGCTTAAAGATACCGCCGATACGTAAAAGGCGTTTTTCGCTTTAAATGTTATCGTTTCCACATTTTTGGAAGCTTTTGCGGAAACCGCGTAGTCACCGCCCGTCATATCGTCGATAAGCGAAAGGAACGCGTTGCCGAACGCCGCCCTTTCGTCCTTTTCGATAGCCGCAGCGCACCACGTTACGCAACCTTTACCCACTTTTCTTCTTATAATCGCGGGGATTTCGGTAACCTCCCACGGTGGGTTGGAGTGAATGGATACGAAGTGTAAATTGTCTTCGGGTACCGTTCCGGGGAGAGACAACGTCGCCAAAATCTCGCAATCCTCCGCGCAGGAAACCGCCGCAAGCTTATACTTGAACGGCATAGGATATTTCGCGTTGAAATCGGAAAGAGTTTTTTCGCAGCCTGCTTTCGGCGCGATATAAGTCATCGAAGTGCCGTTAAAGCCCTCGTTTTTGCCGCCGAGAAGCCTTTTTATGAGCCGCTCGTCGCTCGCCCCGTCTATATAAAGATTACCGCCTGCGTTCACGTACTCGATAAACTTTTCTATTTCGGGATTATCGAAGTTTTGAAGCATCGGCGCGATTACGCATTTATACTTTGAAAGGTCGCCCGTATGCCCGTTGCCTATAACCGCTACGGGAACGTGGCGTTCCGTAAGCCTTCTCGTCGCCGCGATTGCCGCTTCTTTATTGCCGAAGCCTATGCCGTCGCCGTCGAACTGCGTGGTGCTGTCGAAAAACACCGCCACTTCCGCAACGGGGTCGCCCACGTTATACTGCTCCAAAGTTTCCTGCTCCGAAAAAAGCTTGCCGAGAAGCTCGTATACCCTTTCGTCCATCGTTCCGACGGGGTCTATCGCGTCTATAATAAAGGTCGCGCCGTGGTGCGCGCGGGTAAGCGCGATTTCCGTTTCCAGATACTCCGGATCTTTGGTCGCCGTATGCTCTTGAAGCCTTACGCAACGGCTGTTCATATACTCGAACGGTTGGTTTTGCGTTATGGAATAAAAATATTTGCAAGAAAAAGAATGCGCCGAAAGGTCGCCGTACAAATCGCCGCCGACGTAATCCGCCACGTCGGAAATCATTTCGGTAGAACCCGCGTACCATTCAAAGGCGACTATTCCCGCATTGTTGAATTCTATGCTTACGTCGGGCATTATTTCGTGCGTTTTTTGCGCCACGAACGAGCAGAATTCCGCCATCCATTCCTGTAATTTTTTCGCGTAAATCTTGAATTGCGGAGAAGTCAGACAAGGCTCGGGCATTTCGCCGCCAACTTCCTTTTCCCAGCGCGCGCGGCACGCGGGGCAACGGCAACTCGCCGGCCAGAAAGGCATATCGTAAAACATACCGTCCAGCTCGAAATTTTCGTGCATTTCCTTTATCTGCTCAACCAAAAATTCGCGATATTCCGCGTTGTTGAGGCACACGAAGCCGTATCTTCCCCCTTTTTCGCGCGGGGTAAGTCCGTCCGCTGCCGTCATTTTCCATTCGGGGTGATTTATTTCCGCCCAGTTGTTGTGTATAAGGCTGTAATACCCCACCACCTTTATTCCCGCTTCGCGGCAAAGCTTTACAAGCTTTTTTATTTTTTCGTTTCCGCGGAAAGCTTTATGTTCCGCGGCTACCTTCGTGGGGAAATTGCAAAGCCCCACGTGCGACTGCAAATATATCATCGCGCATTGAATTTTCGCGCGCTTTAAATTCTCCAAATACTTCTCGGGATCGAATTCGGAAAGGAACCTGTCATCCCAATCCTCTATGTGCATATCGAGAAGGTGCCTTCTGTAATTGTTTTTGTACCATTTCATAATATCAACCGCCTTTTATACAGATTATTGTATCAAAAAAAACTATTCCGCGATAGCAAATAAATGTACTTAAATAGAAAAATTTTTACTCTCCGCGTTATTTTACTATTTTTTAGAGAAAACGGGAAAATCTTTTTGCCGGAATGCGCCGCAAAAGGCATTTGACAAAAAAGCCCGATCGTACTAAAATGTATTAAAAAGCGTTTTGAACGTTTCGGAGGGCTGATTATGAAGTACGTTTTTGTAAACGGCAAAATTTTAAACGGTAAAAAAAATATGGAACCGAAAGAGGGGCTTTGCGTTTTCGTCGAAGGAGATAAAATTTCCGCAATACGCCCCGCCGCGGAGGCGGATCTTTCGGACTATAAGATAATAGACCTTAAAGGCGGATATTTAATGCCGGGGCTTATAAATATGCACGTTCACCTTGCCGGCAACGGCAAGCCGCAGAGAAAACAGCGCGACAACGCCAAGCTCGTATCCAGAATCATGGGAAATTCCCTTATAAAAAAGGCGGCTTACAAGCTTGTTGCGGGGTTTGCAAAAACGGAGCTTATGAGCGGCGTAACGACTATAAGAACGGTCGGCGGGCTTGCGGATTTCGATACGAAGCTTCGCGACGAAATAGCCGCGGGCAAAAAAATCGGACCGAGAATTCTCGCCGCGAACGAAGGTATTTCCGTACCGCACGGGCATATGGCGGGTTCGGTCGCGATTGCCGCGAAAAGTGCAAAGGAGGCTCTCGAAATTCTCGATAAAAGCGAAAGACAAGGCGTTGACCTTATAAAACTTATGATAACGGGCGGCGTTTTGGACGCAAAAGAAAAGGGCGTTCCGGGCGAACTTAAAATGCCTGCGGAAATAGTGAAAGCCGTTTGCGACAAAGCGCACGCGGACGGGTTTAAGGTGGCGGCGCACGTCGAATCGCCGCAAGGCGTACTCGTAGCGCTCGAAAACGGCGTCGATTCCATAGAACACGGCGCGAAACCGGACGAGGAAACCATTCGCCTGTTCAAAGAACGCGGCGCATTCCTCTGCACCACCGTTTCCCCCGCTCTGCCATACGCGCTGTTCGACCGCTCGGTATCGAACGCTTCCGAAGTGGAACAGTTTAACGGCAACGTGGTTTTCGAGGGAATTATCGACTGCGCGAAAGCCGCGCTCGAAAACGATATTCCCGTAGTTCTCGGCAACGACGTGGGTTGCCCGTGGATAACGCAATACGACTTCTGGCGCGAGCTTTATTACTTTCACAAATACGTGGGCGTAAGCAATTCTTTCGCGCTTTATACCGCAACGGAAAGGGCTGCGGAACTTGCCGGAATCGGCGACGTTACGGGCAGTATAGAAGAAGGCAAAGCCGCGGATATGATCGTTACCGACGAAAACCCGCTCGAAGATTTGCGTGCTTTAAGAAATGTGTGTACGGTAATCGCTCGCGGAAGAGTTTTCGACAAACCGAAATTCAAGATTAAAAAACGCGTCGAAAAGGAACTCGATAAATTTCTCGATTGATAAGGGATTCGTTCCGGCGACGAAAAATTTTAAGAAGATTTTCAAGATGGTTTTCAAAAATCTCGGCAAAGGTATGTAACCGCCGCTTTATATATTTCTACATATCGCAAATACCACAAGAAAAATCTGCCGAATAAAGTAGCGCATATAAAAAAATAAAAACCCCCTGCGGCGAAAAGAAAAAACTTTTCTTCACAGGGAGTTTATCTTTTATTTAAGAAAGACTTTTTTGCCATTACGAGTCTTACTTCTTAACATTAAATATTCGCTAATAAATTTACATAAAACTCGACCACTTCCGAGGTCGTTTCGTTCGGAAGACTTCTGTCGTTGCTTGCAGCTTCTATCACTTCCGCAAAAGACCTTACGTTCGCTTCCGAATCGAATTCACCGTATTCATAGCAAATGTCGTAACCCTTTTCGTAACGCAAAAACGTTCTTACGGCAAAACGGCGTTTCAGGTTAGATTCCTTAATATCCACGAGCGCGCAACCGAATCCGTAATACCCGTCTTCTTCCGCGGTAGCTTCGTTATAAAGCTCGTTCGCGGTCATCAGCATATAAGGTTCGCCGAAATATTCAAGCTCGGAAACGGTGAAGCTTTCACAGGAAACGAAAGCGTCTTCGGGCGCTATAAGTATTCCGAACGAAAGATTAAAAACCTCGCCGTCCGCTTTGAGCGAATCGACGTACTTTTTATCTGCCCTGCCGAAAAATCTCAACCCCGCGGACTCCGTGCTTAACTTAAAATACGCGCCGCTTTCGGTGAGTAGCGGCACGACTCTTTTGAAAAAAGCGTCGTCAAGATAAATAGTTCCCGTCAAACCGCAAACGGTGACGGAAACGGTGGCAAGCTCTCCGCTTTGACTTTCGTAATTGACGGCGTATTTCGTAAATACCCCGCCCGATCCCGCGGAAATTTCGTAATACTTTTCCGCGTACGTGGTTTTCCCTTTGCTATGATAATAACCGATACGGATTAAAAGCGTGGCGGAAGAGCCTTCCGTAAGATACGCGTGAATACCCGCGGTATATTCCCTTCCGCTTTCCAGAACGAGGTGAAAATCGTTATAACTTTCCCCGCCGTTATAAATCAGCGTGTCGCCGCCGGCGGAAAGCGTTTTTTCATCTATTTTTATGCAATAATCGTTTTCGTAACTTGTATTTTTCAGCCCGTCCGGTACCCGAACGACGTTCATACCGTCGCCGTTCGACCAGTTTTCGCAATACAAATCGCTTCCCGCAACACACGCAACGGTGTTGAAATCGCCGTTTTTAAGGTTGAACGACAAATCGGACTCGTTGGCGCGGACGGTTTTCGTAGCCTCGCCCGAAAATCCTGCGACTGTTAAACATAATACGGCGGCTAATGCAGTCGCCGTGAAAAATTTCATCTTTCTCGACATATGTTCCGCTCCCCGTATTAAAATTCATCTTTGTACTCGTTGTCGTGTTCTTCGTCCATAAACTTAAAGGACAGAGGGCTTGTGCAAAGAATGTTTTCCGAATAATAATTGATTTTGCAAGCTATACCGTAATAATTCTTTTTCATGATTCGTAAAACCTCTTCTTAAATTGTATAAAACTATCTATACTCCGTTGCTAATTTTTTAAATTGCGGAATCGCACCGACAATAGTTTTTCTATCTACGCAATAAGCTATTCTAACGTAGCCTTCCGTGCCGAAGTCGTCGCACGGAACGAGCAGAAGCTCGTACTTTTTCGCCCGTTCGCAAAAGGCGTTCGCGTCCTTTTCCAAAGCCTTTACGAAAAGATAAAACGCTCCGTCGGGCTTAACGAACTCGTACCCCGCGTCTTTTAGTCCCTCGCACAGAATATCGCGGTTCTCCCTATAAACGTTCACGTCCGATTTCAAACCGTCGCAACGCGCTATAAGCTTTTGAAAAAGACTCGGCGCGCAAACGTACCCGAGCGACCTGCCCGCGCCGCATATCGCAAGATAAAAGCTTTGAACGTCGCTCATTTTCGGCGAAAGAGCGATATACCCTATGCGTTCGCCCGGTAAAGAAAGTGCCTTTGAATAGGAATAGCATATAGCGGAATTATCGTAATAATCGCAAACAAACGGCACCTTAACGCCGCCGTAAACGAGCTCTCTGTACGGTTCGTCCGATATAAGCAAAATATCGTTCCCGTACTTCGCGGATTTTTCTTTTAACAGCTTCGCTATGCTTTTTATCGTTTGCTCCGTATAAACGACTCCGCTCGGATTGTTCGGCGAATTCATTATAACCGCGCGCGTTTTGTTCGTTATTCTCTTTTCAAGGTCAGATGCGTCCGCCTGAAAGGTTTTCTCTTCCGGAAGCGAAACAACCGTTTTGCCGCCCGCGTTTTCTATAAATACGCGGTACTCGGTGAAAAAGGGCGCGAATACGACCACTTCGTCGCCCTCGTGCAAAAGGGCTTTTAGGGTTATGGTAAGCGAAGCCGCCGCGCCGCACGTCATATATATCAGTTCGGGCGCAAGCTTTACGGCGTTTTTTGCGTTCAGATTATCCGCGATAACTTTTCTCACGCCGAAATCACCCTGCGCGGAAGTATACCCGTGAAGAGCGGTCGCGTTTTCCGTTTTAAGAAGCGAAACGAGCGTTTCCGTCACTTCGGCGGGCGGCTCTACGCTCGGATTACCCAAACTGAAATCGTAAACGTTTTCTTCGCCGATTTCCGCTTTGCGTTTCTTTCCGTACTCGAAAAGTTCGCGTATGACGGAACGACGGCTGCCTAATTCGTAACATCTTTCGTCGTACTGCATATTACTCTCCGATTTTCAATAATTTCATTGCGTTTTTGTATAAAATTTTATCTTCCGTTTCTTTGCCGAGATTAAGTGCTTTAAGCGCGGATTTATGAGAAGCTATTTCCGCCCACGGGCAATCGCTCGCAAACAAAATTCTGTCGTCGCCGTGGCGAGAGAGAATCTGTCTGAACAGCTTTTCGTTTATCCGATGCAGCGTAAACGCCGTATCGAAATAAATTTTTTCGCCCGCAAGGAGATTTAAAACTTCTTCCCACATATCGAGCGCGCCGTAATGCCCCAGCACGAACTTTTCGTGACCGACTTTGTCTATCACCTTTTTCACTCGCTCGGGAGTGCATCTTACGGGTTGATTCAAATACCCGTCGTCTACGCCGCTATGCGTTACAACCACCATATCGAGGTCTTTTGCGCATTTAAGAATTTCTATATACCCGTCGTCGTCTATAAAAGTTTCCTGATAATCGGGGTGAATTTTTACGCCGATAAAGCCGTTATCCTTCAAAAAACGCATTTTCCCCTTAATATCGTCGCACGCGGGGTGAATTCCGCCGAAAGATATTATTCTGCGCTTTTCGTTTGCATACTGCTCGTTAATAGATGCCGCAAAGCGCGCTATGCCTTCAAATTGAGAAGGCTTAGTCAGAACGGGAAGATTGACGGCAATATCCGCGTCTGCCCGTTCGAGCGCGGCGATAAGCCCTGCCGCGGTACCGTCCGTGCAAGGGTGAGTATGGCAACGCGATTCGAGATACGCCATGGTTTTTTTCGCAATCTTATCGGGAAAAAGGTGCGTGTGAAAATCTATAACCATATGGTTCCTCTTTTTATATAAGGTTTCGGGCGCAGATACCCGCGCCCGAAGAATATATTCGATTAAATATCCGAGATTTCAGAAGATGAAAGCGTCAGCACGCCTCCCTTATCGAAAATTTCGTCTGTTTTTTTCATGTCGGAAGTTTTAAGCACTATATACGCGGTCTTTCCTTCCACCGACAACGCGTACATATATTCGACGTTCAGATCGTTTTCCGC
>CAKQEE010000032.1 GCA_934230055.1 uncultured Clostridia bacterium | reverse complement strand
CGGCGTATAAAGCTCCAAGGTCTGTTTCTCCCGTGAGGAACACGCTCTTTCCCTTCGTGGACATCTGCGTGCCGCTAGTACCGAGTCCGCTTTTCACGGTTACGCCCGCCTTCTCCATTAAAGGCGTTCTTCCTATCGAAATATACTTTGCGTTATCGTTCCACTCGACGCTTCCGTCATCGTAAACGACGTCCATCGTCACGCCCGTGGCTTCCGAAAAGAACGTATTAAATTCGGATACCGCTATATTTATATCTCCCGTATGCTTTTTGTTTACGAGAATTTTGTATTCCGTCGCGCCTTTATTGACGATAAAGTCACCTGTTTCCTTATAGGCAGGCTGCTCGGGCTTCTGTCTTTCGGGTGTGGCGGGAGTTTCAATAATCTCTCCGCCTCCACCGTTTTCGTTAACTCCGTTTTCGTTGCCGCCGTCGCCCGTTTTTGCACATGCCGCAAGGACAAAGCACAAAACGCAAAGTATTAAGCTTATAATTCTTTTGAACTTTTTCATCAGTCTTAATCTCCCACTACCACTTTATAGCTTGCCATAGCGGTATTCCCCGCTTCATCCGTCACCATATAGCAAACGGTATAAACGCCTGCTTTACTCGTAATATATTTCCTGTTCGTCACCTGTTCCAGAACGTAATCGGGATTCATTACGAAAATACTTACTTTCAGATTCTCGGTTTTCGTCATGTTATCCGAAACCTTATAGGTTCTTATTTTAATTTCTTCTCCTATACCGAGCTTTTCCGAACTCTTATTCAATTCTATAACGGGTTTTTCAAAGTCCGCCACACGGAATCCGTATCTGTATCTCACATACGAGCCGGTACTGTCCGTACCGACGTACTGAACGCTGTACGTTCCGTAAACGCTTGCTGTTATTTCGTAATCCCTGAATGCGTCGCAAGTTTTATCGAGTTTTGTCCCGTCGTTAGACACCACCACGTTTCCGTTCGGATCTTTAACTTCGAGAGTAAGCGTACAATTAACGTCGAGAACGTCGTATACCTTACCGCCGTAAATTTTTATCTTCTCTCCGAGAGCCACGTCGCCGTTGGATTTCTTTGCGAAAACCTGCGGTTCCATAATGTCTACGTCGAAATTAAACAAACTCTGATTATTTATAGAATAGAATATAAGCTCCGCCCTTTCGGAAATCTGCTCGAACTCAATCTCCAAGTAAATTTGCGAGGAAGCAAATCCGTTAAAGCTTTCGCCCGATATGGTTTCGGAAGCGTTCAACGATAAAGTGTTTTCAGGCTTTATCGACAGCGTTTCGTTATAGTATTTTAACGAGTATATCTCCGCGCCCGTTCCGTCGAACTTTGTGGCAAGCCTTACAATCGTTCCGTCGTTTATACAGAAATCGGTATTTCCGCCGTTGTTTATATAACTTAATTTTATCTTAACGCTATCGTCTTTTGAATCGGTTAAATAAAGGTTAAGCCTTCCGTATTTATTCCCGACGGCATTCTTGAATTTAAGTTCGAGTTCCTCCGTCTGCAAAGGATTTATAAATATAACCCTTCCGCCTTCCGTTCTCGAAGAAAGCGTCATATATTCGTCGTTTTTGGAAATTTCAACGTTACCGCTTGCTACCGCAAAATACTTATTAACGTCAAGCTCGTTGCCAAAGCCTACGTCTATCACGGGAACGGTATATCTCTTTTCCGTAGTTCCGTTTGAGTTATTCGATTTATATATAACGTTTACAAAGCCGTTCGCTCCGACGATATATTCGTTTCCGTTACGGTTTTCGCTCGCTCCGTCTTCCGAAACGTATATTTCGGTTTTGATTTCGGAAGGCTTCCCGCCGCTTAAATCGTAAGCGCTCAAATCGGGCAAACGATAGGTCTGTCCTTTGATGAAATATCTCGGTAACACAACGTCGTCGATGATAACGGGCGTCGGATTTTCGGCGACTTCTATTTCATAGGTTTCCGTTTCGGTCTGAACGTAATCTTTAACCGTAACGGTTACGGTATATTTACCTGTATACATCGGTAAAATATTGTAATTTTCGTCCGCAACGTAAGTTTGACCGTTTCCCTTCGCCACTATGGAAATACTAACGTTTCCGAGCGCGTTTCTGACCGACAAATCCTCGAATAGTTTAGTCTTTTCGCCTGCGACGTGCGACGTTTTTCTGTTTTCTATGTCAAATTCAAGATTGTTATCGCTTTCAACGAAAACACTTAACGATTCTTCGGCTTTATTACCGAACGCGTCGCGAGCCGAATAAACCAACGTATAATAACCCGAATGATTAGGAATAAAAACCCCGCCTTTTATATAACCGTCGCTTTGATAAGGCGTTTCGTAGTTCAGATATGCGTGTACTTCTACGTCGCATTTGCCGGAATAAGCGTCGATTGCTTCCGCCGAGAAAAGTTTATACTCTTTATTTTTTACCGCGTGAGGCAAATCGCTTGCGGTATATCCGACTAAATCGAAGCTTATTTTCGGAGCCGTTTCGTCTTTAAACTCTTTAACCGTCAAATCTTCGCCGACAATATCGGTAAAAACAACGTTGACGCTAGAAGAATTATAATTAAAACCGTAAAAAGACAGATACGCTTCGCCGGTCGTAAAACCTTTCCATATTTTGTTGGAAATCGAAACGTCGCCAAGCTCCGCTATCGGCTTGCCTTTATATTCGCTATACATACATTCGAGTCCGGTATAGACGCTTTTGGTTGCGTAATCCATACTGATCGACATTATTTGCGAGCCGATTTGCGCTACGTTTCCCGTCATGCAGAAGCTTACGGGATAGCCGTATTTATCTCCGACGTGCCTTGCCCCGATAGTCGGCTGCCCGTTTGAGTTAGCGGTTATATAGCAATGAGAATCCGCCCAGTTGCCGTCCGTTTTGGATAAGCTTCTGAATCTTATCGTAACGTAATTTTGCGAATCGTAAACGTCTGTAAGCACCGCACAAAATTCGTTACAATCCGCAGTTCCCGACGTAGCGGGAGCAAGGAAGAAACTAAAAAGATTATTTTCCTTACTCATTGATGAAAGGTCTATTATTTTATTCAGCGTAAATCTTTCCCCGTTTGCGATACTGACCACCATTCCCTGTTTTTCGGGAGCGGCTTCGTGTGAGCCGTAAGAAAACGAAGAACTTTTACCCGTTTTCAGTAACGGGAAATTGATATAAAACGCTTTTTCCGAATAAACCCTTTCTTTGTCTATGGTTGCCGCGTATCTTATCGTATATTTACCGTACTCGTTAAGGGTATAAGAATTTCCGGACTTGATTTTTCCGCTCGGAAAAACAAGGCTTTCCGCCTTTGCAGTATAAACGTTTCCTTCGTACTCTATTTCGTCGTCCGGTAAAACTACCTTTTCGTTGTATTCAAAGGATAATTCCTCTGCGCCGACGTTTCTGCCGACATTAAGGTTAAGCGTGCAAAACGCACACGCGCATACGAGGAAAATTATACTTAAAACGAGTACCGCCCTCTTTTTAATCGTTCTCATCGATTTGACCTCCTTTTTAATTTTGTTTTTTTATTCTTTTAATCCGCCCATCGAAATGTTGCTCATAATTTTATCCTTAAAAATTATAAACACGATAAGAATCGGAATGATAACTATAACGTTTGCCGCGAGCCGCATAGGCGGGTTGTTTAATCCCTGCAAGGGAGAGTTGCTGATTACGTATAGTCCGTACGATAACGTCGGATGGCTGGGCCAGTATAACAACGCATACTGGTAATCGTTCCAGTTGGCTATAAATTGCAACAATAATACCGTCGCAAACGTACTGAACACCATAGGCATCATTATTCTGAAATACACCACGAATTCCGAAGCCCCGTCAAGACAGGCAGATTCGTAATAATCGTTCGGTATCACCTGAAAGGACGCCGTAAACACAAAGAAGTACAAACCCAAATATCCGCTGCTTTGCAAAATCAGTCCGAAAACGGTATCGTAAACGCCGAGAGTTTTTAAAAGAGCAAGTTCCGCAGGATACGCTCCGACTATCGGCAGAGCCATTACGAAAAGAGCAACGCCGTATAAAACGGAGCTGAATTTATACCTGTACTTCGCTACGAGGTATCCGACAAAGCAAGGCACGAACGTACCGAGAAACGACCTTATCACGCAGAACAAAAGCGTATTTAATATCTGCTCCGGCATTCCTATCGAAACCGGTTTTCCGTTTACCACGAACGGGATTGCAAAGTTGTTATAAACGTAAGAGAAGTTAGAAAACTTCCACTGCGCGGGAAGGCCCAAGGGATTCTTTCTGAAATCCAGAAGAGGATCTTTTACCGCCGTGAACAATCCCCATACGAGCAGATATAAAAGCGACAAAGACCATATCGTTAAAAAAGTAAAAATAATTATTTTAAATGCGCTTATTTTTTTCTGTTTTACCATAATATCGCCTTCATCAAATAGTTTTAGGTCCGAATTTATCCAACGCCTTTTTCGTTAACAGACAAATCGGAATAATAATTACCGTCAGAACCAACCCGAACGCCGATAAATACGGATATTGATCCATCGTCGCCGTCTGGACGCTCTTATAGAGATAATATCCTATCGTGTAGACCGAATAATCGGCTTGCGCACCGGAGAACGAGAACACCGACATCTGATTTGTAAATAAAGTCGCAAAGCTCGTAATAAAGAAGGTAGCGAACGTAGGAAATATCATCGGAAAAACTATATACCCGAATTCCTGCATAGCCGTTACCCCGTCAAGCGTCGCAGCTTCTATAATCGAGTCGGATATACCCGACATCGCGCCCGAATAAAGCAGGAACGTAGAACCTACACCGAACCACACGTTAAAGAACAAAATCGTTATAAGCTTGGTATCGGGGTTTGATAACAGACCCTGAATGCTTATGTTGAATACTTCTTCCCATATTTTCGGAACGCCCACCTCTACGAAATATTTATAACAAATTACGAGCGCTATCCCCGGTATTATCGAAGGCAAAAACAGCATAACTTTGAATATTCCGCTGAATAAATGCTTTTTATAGAGATAATAGGACATAATAAGCGTTGCGAACATACTCACAATCGAAATTCCGAAAATGAGAAACGTGTTCTTGAACGAGGTCTTTAAAAACGGTTGCGTAGCGATTTCGCTGAACACACGCTTAAAATTATCTAATCTCGCAAAAGAATATCCGTTCTGAATATCGAAATTCCTGAAAGAAAGCAGAATAGAGTTAAAATTCACGAAAACGTAAAATACGATAAACTGAATTACCGGCCACGCCACCCCGCAGATATAAAAAATCAATCTGCTTTTCTTTTTAGAATCTAAACCTTTCATAAATAACCCGTCCGAAATCAGTTAAAGTATTTTCCGTACATTTCGTTCCACTTGCTTTCCGAAATACTCATTCCCGTAAAGTAGTCTTTTGCAGATTTGTGTTCCTTAAACGCGCTGTAAGGATATGCGTATGCGGTTGAACCGACTACAGAAGACCAGTATTCGGACGTCGCGCAGAAATTAAACGCACTTTGATTATTGATAAAAATTCTGTTGTCAGAATACGGATGAATAACGTCCGAATTCTTTCTTATATCGAAAATGCTCTTTGCATAGTTGCTCAAATTACCGTTTGCAAGATTATCCCAATCGTAATCGACGGCTTTGAATATCGCCGTTTCTTCTGTAAACTGACGAAGCGACGCGTCGGTATAACAGAACTTCAAAAATTCCTTTGCGAGCTTAACTTTGACGGGATCGTTTTTGATATTAGCGTTTATAAACGCCCACGAGGAAAGCGAATCGAATAACGTATTTTTCGTTCCGTTACCCTCCGTGACCTGTCCCTTTATCTGCCTCGGAAGCGGCATAAACGCAAAATTCCTGTTAACGCCGTCTTCGGGATATTCGTTGGCGGAAGCCTTTAACGATTCCTTTGCTTCGTTATACCAATAGCTGCCTTCGATAATCATTGCTATAGGCTTGTTTTCGAGCGAGGAATAAATATATTCCGTCTGCGCGTCGAGGTGAGAAAGTACCTCGGTTATTTTGTCGGACAAATATCTCGAATTGCCCATTACCTTTTCAAGGAAAGAAAGAGCATAATACTTCCCTGCCGACTGAGATAACAAGTATCCCGTGGAAGGACTTATCGTTTTGCTTTCTATAACGGGATCGTCGCCGTTGAAACCGGTTACAACGTTCGCCTTAACCCCGTTCGCTTCGCTGCCGCTACCGAAATTGACGTTCAGCATAAACGAATCCTTACCTTCGTAAGCCGTCCATAAACCGGTAACGAGGTTGTTCGTATAGGTGGCATACATTCCGGAATATATAAACGGCGTTACGTTATAACTGAGCATTCTGCTCATAAGCTTGTAAAACTCTTCGTAAGAAGAGGGCAAGCCGTCGTCGTAAGTTCCTTTAATTCCGTCGGGGCCTACGGATAAATCGCCTTTAAGGTTAGTATAGCCGCCGCCGTTTTTTATAAACAGATTCTTCTTATTGAATAAATCTCTGTCATAAGTCACTCCCGTATAGCATTCGTAATGCGGAAGAACGTAATATTTACCGTCTACCGCGGTTATAGCCTTTCTTTGCTCTTCCGAAAGTTTTCCTTCGATCGTTCCCGTTTCGGTGCAGCCCTCCACGCTCGATAAAGACGATTTGACAATATCCGAAATATCAAGTAAATAATTATTAGCAATCAGACTGTTGTAAACTACTTGTTCGGTAAAGAAAACGTTATACGGCGAATTTGCTATGCCGTCAAGATTTGATTTACCCTTTTCTACCCTAACCTGCACGCCCGTTTTTCCCTCTTCAAACGATACGTCCTTATACAAGTCCTCAAAGCGTTGTTCCGCCTGATACAGCCATTCGGTACCTATACCGCCGTCGTAGTTATAAACGTACAACTGACTTTTTGTCGGATCTACCTCTTCCACTTTGTCGGAGCCACCCGTTGTTCCGCAAGCGGAAAGTGCAAGTGCCGAAATTGCTGCGAGTATAATCGCCGTAAATTTGTAAAAACGTTTCATAAAACCATCTCTCCTTTATCCGGTTATTTTTCTTCTAATATTGCAATGGATTTGCCGTTTAATTTGAGTTCGTCCGAAGTTATACGCGCCGCGTTCTCTCCGAAAACTATATCGTATTTCCCGTCCAAAACGAACTTTTTTTGCTTATCGCCGTTATTCACGAAACATTTAATACTTTTTCCGTCGTCGTAAACGGTATAAGCTTTCGTTTTTAAGTCTTCTTCTTCACAAAGTCCGAAAAGCTTGTTAAAATAATAGAGATTCTCTTTTTTCCCTTCCGCATAAGAACAGGAAAACAGACTGTTAAATACCACGAATTCGCCTTTGCCGCATTTCTTTCCGAAAACTGCAATGCTTCCGTCTTTATATATCCCATACTTCGTTACGTTCTCTGCAACGTAAGAGGTCAGGCAAAGACTGCCGTAGCATTTATCTTTCTTTCCGAATATTTCCACCTGTTCGAGATTAAGCTCTGATCCCGTGTATGCGTCCGTTTCCATCATTCCTTTACAGGAATAAACGCTTTTCAACTTAATCCCCAGCTTTTTACCAAGCCCGCAGCAAGGGGAACTCTTTTCAAAAACGCCGGACTCTTCGTCAACCATACCGAAAAAACCTTCAAAAATCGCTTTTCCGCCGTTTTTTATGTAATTCCCCACGGCTTCGGAAATCTTTTGATTAGTGACGTAAAAATTCGGGAAATATATAGCTTCGTAATCGTTTATTTTTTCCGATTGCAAAAGCTCCGCATTTACGAAATCCACGTTCAACGCGCAGTCGTTAAACAGCGAAAACGCGCCCGTTAGACATTTGTTATACAGCGCCAGGTCGGAAGTGCCGTTAAAAGAAAAAATTTCGTCCGCGGTATTGCAATAAACCGCAACCCTCGCCTTCTGCGTATTATTCTCAAAAGCTTTCTTGTGCTTCTGAATAAAACCGTTGATTCTGATCAGTTCGTCGTATAATTCCGTATTTTCGCCTTCGGAATCCACAACCCCCCATGCGGGAGCTTCGTACCCCAAAATTTCCTGCCGATATTGCCAAATCAAAAATCCTTTAATTCCGTTAAACAAAGGACCGAAAAACTGCTTGTACAGTTCCTGCTTATTTAACTTTTCTATCGGAATAAAGGTCGTTCCCCTTGCAATATGCACCTCACTGTTAAACGCAGGCTTCCCGTTGGCGGCAGAAAGCAACAATCTCGTGCTGAAATCGTCCGAAACGGCGCTGTTCCCGATCGAGTCGCAATATTTTGCGATTTCAAACGTATCCGCCCCGCAAGAAACAGAATTAAATAAAGGCTGCAAAACGGTATGGCAATGAACCTCATGTCCGTTTTTGTCGAGCATTCTGACCTTATCAGCACGTTTTTCAGCGTCAGCCGAAACGGTGTCTACAAAGAACTTTCTCCAGTCGAGCATATCCGCATACGTTCCGCCCGCGCGAGGCGGTTCCACGTCGTCGAACGACGAATAATTTCTTCCCCATACCTCGTTAAGCCTCTTTATCGTTCCGTATTTGTTTTCCAGTTTCGTTCTGAATTTTGCTTTACAGCTCGGACAAAAACAAACCAAATCGGAATAAACGGGCTTTCTTTTCAGCGCAACCGTAAGCTCCGGCTCGTTCCAAATATCCCACTGATACAACGCCTTGCAATCGGAAAAGTGCTTAATCGCCGCTTCCACGAATTTATCCTTTATTCTCCCCGCGTCCTCGTTGTTAAAACAAACGCCGGGCGCGCCGCCTATTTGCCTGCAAATAGTAGAGGTCGGATATAATTTTTCTCCGCTTGCCGTCACCATCACGCTGTCGGGATACTTTCTTATAACCCATTGCGGAACAACGTCCAGAATCAGATTAAGAACTACTTTAAGCCCTACGTTTTCCGCCTCTGCCATCAGTTCGTCAAGATCATCCCAAAAATATCTGCCCTCTTCGGGATTAGCCCAAGCCCATTGAACCCAGAATTTTACGGTATTAAACCCGTCTTTTTTTATTTTTATTAAGTCTTTTTTCCATTCCGTGCTATACGGAGTCGGCGCTCTGTAATATTGATAACCGAATATAAAATCCGTCATTATAGAATATTTCCTTTTGTAATAGTAAATCCGATTATTTTTTTCATAATTATTGTATACCTATACGCACCTGTTGAAAAGCGCATTTTTATCATCATAGTTTAAGTTTTTTTGTTTTTTTATTAAAATTCAAGCAATCGCTTTACTTTTATAAAGACTTAAATTACAATAAGATTATGGAAAAAAACATCACCACGTTAAGCGATTTTCATATAAGAAGCAAATACGGCATTTCTATTCTCGCCCACACCGAGCCTTATACCGTAGTGCATAATCACACTTATTACGAAATTCATATTCAGAAAAAGGGAACGATACTTCATTTTTTCAATAACAACGTAGAAACGCTTAAACAGGGTGATATAGTCCTTATTTCGCCGCAATTAACGCATTCTCTTAACGTAGATAAGTCCGCGCCGCAGGATTTTGAATATGTAAATTTACCCGTACAATCGAAAATTTTCTTGGAGATTGCAAAAGCTTTGGATATGCCGCGACTAAATTCTTTTATAAACAATTCGGAAGCGCTTATAAAAATCCATTTGGAAAAAGACGAGTTCGACAAGCTTATGGCAGAGTACGACAAGTTGCAAAGAATACCGAATAAGGATAAGCCGGATTTCAGCATTTCCGTCAAATTTTTCTTACTCTCTATACTTTCCGTTCTTCACGATAAAACGAGCGAATTTGCAACGCCCCTGCCGGGCTGGCTTACTGATTTTTTATTAAAAATCAACAACCCCGCGGCGTATAAACTTACGGTCAACGAGCTTTGCGAATATACGTTTTACTCTCATTCTCACTTATGCAAACTATTTAAGCAATATATGGG
>CAKQEE010000031.1 GCA_934230055.1 uncultured Clostridia bacterium | reverse complement strand
TCTATATCGGGAAGCTCAAAATCGTCGGCTTCGGAATTGTTTGCCGAAACATCTTTTTTTACCTTGTTATCCGTAGTCGCCGCAACGGCATTTTCAACGCCGTTTTCGGCGTCTCCCGCGGCAGCCGCCTCGCCCGCGGTCTGTGCTTCGGAAGCTTCGTTTTCGTCCACGTAAACGTCTTTTCTGTAAAGATAATCGCCCGTCGGTTCCGCTGTGCCGTGAATAAGCTGAATCTTCTCTATAAGCTCGTTATAATCGGGTAATTCGTCTAACGAAGAAATTTGAAAACGCTTCAAAAAGTTATCCGTCGTCCCGAACATAACGGGTCTGCCGACCGCGTCCTTTCTACCGACGGGTTCTATCATTCCGAGTTCCAAAAGCTTCTGCACGGCGTATTCGCTGTTTCCGCGGATTTCCTCCAAGTCTATTCTCGTAACGGGCTGCTTATATGCTATTATCGCCGCAACTTCGAGCATACTTTTAGAAAGCTCTTTTTCCTTAATGGGGTTAAGTACGGAAGATACTTCGTCCGCATAGTTCGGATTAGAAGAAAATTGCAGTTTTTTGTTAAAAATCAAAATTTGAATTCCGCTGCCCTCGCCGTATTTGTCGTTTTGCAGTTTTTTTACAGAATTTAAAACCTCTTTTTCGGTGATTTCAAGCTTTTCCGCAATATCTGCAACGGAAACGGGCGCACCCGAAACAAATAATATGGATTCAATTATATTCGTCAATCTCTCCGAGTTCTTCATTTCTATCATCCCTTAAATTTAACGTAATATCGTCGAAAACTCCGTTTTGTTCGACGGTTATATATTGCAACTTTAAAAGTTCTAACATCGCCTGAAAGGTGGTTATAAGTTCGCTGCGCGTGTAATAATGCCCGAACAGCTCGAAAAAACTGACCGATTTTCTTTCGAGAAGCACTTCCCTTATCGTTTCCACCTTTTCTTTTACGGTAAAAACCTCTTTCGGGATTTTTTGCAGCGCATTCTGCTCCTGCCACCTTTTATCGTCCACCTTCATCAGAAGTTTGGAAAAAGCGGAAATCAGTCCTTCCAAATTAAAATCGTTGTAAACTATTTTAACGTCCCCGACCGATTTATCGGGTTCTTTATAAAAGCGCGAAACGTTTTCGCACCCTTTAAGCTTTTCGCTCGCCTCTTTAAAAAGCTTATACTCTTCAAGCTGTCTTATAAGGGCTTGTTCGGGGTCCTCTATATCGTCTATATACTCTTCGATTTTCGGCAAAATCGACTTCGACTTGATTTCAAGCAAAGTTGCCGCCATATTAAGGTACTCGCTTGCCTTGTCCACGTCGAGAACGGAAACGCCGTTCATATACTGCAAAAACTGCTCCGTCACTTCCGAAACGAAAATATCCTTAATCTCTATCTTCGCTTCTTTAATAAGGTGCAGCAACAAATCCAACGGACCGTCGAATTCTTCTATTCCTATTTTAAGCTTCGTAGAATAATCTACAACAGATTCAAATTCCGCCATCAGACGAATAACCCCCAAATCCACGACCAGAACTTCCAAAGAGGAAAACCTAAATATTTCACGAGGAAATTCATTGCGATTCCTAAAATATCCAACTGCCAAATACCCGTATAATCGGAAATTACGCTAAGAAGCATAAGCGCATATAAAACGTATATCCCCTGAAACCGCAAAAACCTGTATAACCCGCCGCGTTTCTTGGAAAAAACGTCGTATAAACGAAAACCGTCCAAAGGATAAACGGGAATCAGATTAAACACGAAAAACGATAACGATAATATCACGACGTAATATAAAAAATTCCTTAAAACTACGGTAAAATACCCGAATTCCGGAATATAGAATGACAAAAGCCACAAAGGTATAAACACAAACGCGAGAATATAGTTCATTATAACGCCTGCGGAAGCCACCCAAAAACACCCTCTTTTATAATGACGGAAATTATCGGGATTTACGGGAACGGGTTTCGCCCAACCGAAGTGCGCCAGAACGAAAAACAAAAGCCCCAAAGCGTCAAAATGCGCCATAGGATTAAGGGTGTATCTGCCGCTTAATTTAGGCGTTAAGTCTCCGCATTTAACGGCGGCAAAAGCGTGCGCGAATTCGTGAAAAGGAAGAACTATCAGTAATGCGAGAAAAATAGGTATGTATTCGCAAATTATTTTTTCTACCACGGCAAGTCTCCTTTTTTCAGGTTTTACGCATCGATTATATCTAAATACACGATACCGTTTTATTATACTATAAATTAAGCCGGAAAGCAAGAAAAAACGCCCGCAAGCGAGCGTTTTGCAGTCTATTTTCTTACCGAATTCTTATTATCCGAAAAAACGAACGAATAACGAACAAGTCACCCCTTTATTAAACGTCGTTTCGTAAAAGGTCTTCGTAAGTTTGCGGCTTCACAGCGTAATAAGACTTGCCGTTTTCCGCCACAACTACCGGCGGAATAAGATTTCTGTTGTAATTGCTGGACATAGAATAGTTATAAGCACCCGTGGAAAACACGGCAAGAAGTTCCCCTTCCCGCATTTCGGGAAGCATACAATCCTCCGCTATAATATCGCCGCTTTCGCAACATTTTCCCGCAATCGAATACTTTTTTACCGCAACGTCGTTCATTCTTTCCGCGGCGGCAACGGTATAGCGCGCCTGATATAACGCAAATCTCGGATTATCAAACATTCCGCCGTTCACGGCAAGGTAATTCTTTATCCCCTTTATTTCCTTTATTCTCCCCACGGTATAAAGCGTTATCCCCGCCTCGCCGACGATAGAACGCCCCGGCTCGAGCATTAAAAACGGTTTTTTCAAGCCCTTTTCCGCCACACACTTTTTAAGCTCTTCGCAAATGGCTTTAACGTATTCCGCATAGTCCGAAACAGACAGTTTTAAATCTCCTTCCGCATAATAAATTCCGAACCCGCCACCGAGATTAAGAACGGAAAACTCTATCCCGAGTTCATCTTTGAGGTA
The DNA here is from genome assembly GCA_934230055.1 of uncultured Clostridia bacterium. Lineage (GTDB taxonomy): Bacteria > Bacillota > Clostridia > Christensenellales > Borkfalkiaceae > UBA1259. Next base: position 6,991 of record CAKQEE010000031.1, on the reverse strand, counting down.
ACGATAAAAATCGGTCATTTTGTCTACTGCAAGAACAAACGATTTCTTCTCGAAAATCTGTGAACCGATATGACAATGAAGCCCTTTAAGATTAAGCATTTCCTCTTTTGCCGCAAGCATTACGGCAGCTTCCGCACTACCGTCCGCTATGGAAAAACCGAACTTGGAATCGGGCTTGGCGGTTTGAATATAGTGGTGAGTGTGCGCTTCTATTCCGGGGTTCACTCTGATAAGAACGCTTTGTTTTTTACCTAATTTTAAGCAAATATCGTTCAAATCCTCTATTTCTTTAAGCGAATCTATAACCACCTCGCCAACGCCGCAGGCGACTGCTTCGTAAAGCTCTTCAAAAGATTTATTGTTCCCGTGAAAGGTTAATTTTTCTGCGGGAAACCCGCTTTTTATCGCGGTATAAAGCTCTCCGCCCGAAACGACGTCTGCTCCTAACCCACGCTCGTTTATGATTCTATACATTTCCTTGCAACAAAAAGCCTTGGACGCATAGGAAATCAACCCTTCGCCGTATTCTCTTTTAAGAGTTTTAGCAAAAACGTCGCACATATCTACAATATGCTTTTTATCCATAACGTACAAAGGCGTGCCGTATTTTTCGGCAAGCTCCTTAACGTCCGCGCCGCCGATCGCAAGTCTTCCGTTTTCGCCGGTATTAAGAGTTTCTCTTTCGTTCATAACGCACTCCGTAAACATCATTTATCCAAAATTATTTTAACAAAATCGACAAATAAATGTCAACGAATGTGTATTAAATATTATTTATAAGGACTTAAATCCGAACTTATAAACCATTATCGGCTTTTAATCGGGCAGCTTTTCCGCTCGCTCGGCGGCGCAAGGTTATTTGGCGGTCTTTAAGGCGTTTGCGCGTAATGACGGTGTCGCAGGCGTCTGCGGGGTTTGCCGTGTATTTTACAATGAAATTATCCCGCCAAAGACCAGTTGTCGGCAATCTCACCTATACCGTCCGAAAAACCTTTGCGCTCAACGGTTTCATAAGCCAAAACGTTCACGGAATCTATTTCCGCACCGTTTTCGTAAATATGCAACACACCCACGTCATCGCCCGCGTTTATCGGCGCGCAAAGGGCGTCTTTCTGAACGAAATCGAATTCAAATGCCCTTTTATCGTTTTTAGCGCAAAACGAATAAAATGACCTTTCCGGAATTAACGAAATTTCCTTTTTCTTTCCGTTTTTAACGCTTGCAACCACATCGAGCGGTTCGTTTTTATCAATAATCAGCTTATTCGCGTAATTTGCAAAACCGAAATTAAACAAATAAGAAACCTCCTTAAACCGCTGCTTACTGTTCGGCGACGAAATCACAACGCAAATAAGTCTCATTCCGTCCCTGAATGCAGATGCGGAAAGACAATGCCCCGCCTCCGAAGTATAGCCCGTTTTGCCGCTGTCGCAACCGTTATAAAATCTTATGAGCTTATTTGTGTTGGATATTTCCGTAACTCTCCCTTTCGGGTGAGTTACCTTATCGAGCCATACGGAAGAAAATCTGTAATAATCCTCGTGGGAAAGCAATTCGGAAAACATAACCGAAACGTCTTTCGCACACGAATATTGACCCACACGCGGAAGCCCCGTGCAATTTACAAATACAGTATCGTTCATTCCTAGTTCTTTCGCCCGTTCGTTCATTTTTGCGGTAAAAGCCTGTTCACTACCGCAAATCCTTTCCGCCAAAGCAACGCAAGAATCGTTTGCCGAAGCAACGACTACGCTTTTAACAAGCTCTTCAACCTTATATTTCGCGTTTTCTTCCAAAAAAACTTGCGAACCGCCCATTCCCGCGGCGTTAGCGCCTACGACGATTTCTTCTTCAAAGGAAAGATTTCCGCGCTCTATTTCCTCGAACGTCAATAAAATAGTCATAATTTTGCACATACTCGCAATCGGTAAATGCTCTTTCGGATTCTTTTCGTATATCACCGTACCGGAATTGTAATCTGCTAAAATTGCCGATTTACTTTCGATATTATCCCCGAAGCCTTCCGCAAACGCTTTGGTTTTAAAACTGAAACTCGTAACCGCACTCAAGGAAAGCATAAACGCAAATATAATAAAAAATACAGAAAATCTTTTTTTCATAAGAATTCCCCCTTGAAAATATTTTCTGTATTTTAATATATTTTATACGTTATGTCAGACATATTTTGTCAAAATATCATCAATAATTTTCTAATTATTCAGCATATTCTCCACAGCAATGCCGAACCCTCTCGTCGGGTCGTTTATAAAAACGTGCGTTACCGCGCCGACAAGCTTTCCGTTTTGCAAAATCGGGCTTCCGCTCATTCCCTGAACGATGCCGCCGCTAAGTTCTAAAAGCTCTTTATCGGTTACTTTTATAACGAAGTTTTTATCCGAGCTGTCACTCCCGACAGCTTTGACGATAGATATTTTATATTCCTTCGGCTCACCCCCGTTTATCGAAGAATATATAGTAGCGTCGCCCATTTTTCCTATACCCGTCTCAACCTTTCTTAAAGACTTCTTATCGAAATTATCGTCAATTTCCCCGTAAACACCGCAATATAGGTTTTTATCTACGCAAGCCAAAACGTCTTTCTTATTAAAAACGCCTCTAAGCTCGCCCGGAACACCTCGTTCGCCCTTAATTATCCCCGTTATCTCGCACCCGTAAAGCGTTCCGCCGCGTATCGCAAGCGGCGCGCCGCTTCTATCGGAAACGTGATGCCCTAACGAAGCGATTCTGTTTCCTTTAATAAAAGTGACCGTTCCTATGCCGTTCACGCTCTCTCTGATAAAAACACCAAGTCTTAATTTTCCGCTCGTATCCTTAGCGGGAACGATTCCCATAAAAAGCGATTCGCCGCACCTATCTACAAGCAACATTTTTTCGCTTTGATCGGTAACGGCTTTTTCTATATCGGAAGCGTCGTTCACCTCTTGTCCGTTTATAGACAAAATAACGTCTCCCACGGTTATACCCGCATTTTTTGCGGGAGATACGACACCGCTACCTGTAAGAACGTCGGAAATTCCCATCACGTACGCGCCCCTCGTCAGCAAAGAAAATCCCGCCGTCATTCCACCTAAATATATATCGTCGCCTTCCGCATAAACCGCATTGCCAAAAGAAAACGTTACACATAAAACCGAAAAAAGCGCAAATAAAAGTCTTTTAATCCTCTTCCTATATACCCCGACTATTATTTTATAATGGGCAATACGCAAAAACTTATTCGGGATAAAAAGAAAAGCCCCGCAAAAAGCGAAGCTTAACTTAATTCGTCGTTCAACTTCAAACGTTTAGCGAAGCTTTATATTCCTCCGCTTCTTTTAAAAGAGTTTTAGAAAGCGCGACCGCGGCTTCGTCTCCCGAGGAGCCGCCCACCAGCCTTACTATTTCGTTTATTTTACCTTCTTCGGACAAACTTTTAACGCGCGTAAACGTATTGCCGCCTTCTTCCGTTTTATATATAAGCAAAGATTTATCCGCAAAAGAAGCGATTTGCGGAAGGTGAGAAATGGCTATAACCTGCACCGACTTTGAAATTCTGCACAATTTTTTAGCCACGACCTTTGCCACCGCGCCGCTTATCCCCGCGTCTATTTCGTCAAAAATAAAAGTGGATATGTCGTTATATTTTGCGGTTTGAGCTTTTATGGAAAGCATAAATCTGCTCATCTCTCCGCCGCTGATAACCGCACCGAGCGGCTTTAACGGTTCGCCGAGGTTTGCGGAGAATTCGAATTCCACATTATCCGCGCCGTTTGCGCTGTCGATTTTACATTCGTTTTCGCAAGGCAACTCTTCAAAACTCACCTTAAAGCTCGCCTTGTCCATTTTCAAATCTTTCAGCTCCGCCAAAACGTTCTTTTCAAAAATTTCGGCGTAGCCCCTTCTTGCCGCGCTTAAATTCTTATATTCGGCGTAAATCTTTTTAGATAATTCTTCCGAACGAGCAACGAGTTTTTGCGCGGTTTCGTTAAAATTCTCTAATTTATCTCTTTCTTCTTTCGCGTTTTTTAAGAAAAGTGAAATTTCCCCATAATCCGAGCCGTACTTTTTCTTGATTTTTTTAATTACGTCTAATCTTGTCTCTATTTCTTCGGAATTCAAACCGTCATCTTCTAAACATTCTAAAAGACCTTCGGCAACGCCGTTCAAATCTTCAAGTTCCGCGTAAACGGAATTCACTCTTTCGGATAATTTTTCGTATTCTTCGCCGAATTTGGAAACGGAGGAAATCGCCCTGACGGTATTTCCGAGCGAATCGCTTATACCGCCGTCGTCGGAAAAAGCCCCGCAGAACCCCGCGAGCGCGGAAGAAATGCGTTCTTTGTTAATAAGAAGCTCTCTATCCGCCAAAAGCTTTTCTTCCTCTCCCTCTTTCAAATCGCATTGCTCTATTTCGTTAATCTGAAAATTCAGAACGTCAAGACGAATAAGCCTGTGATGCTCGTCTCCGCCGAGATTATCGAGCTCCGACAAAACGTTTTTATATTCGGAATAAAGTGTTTTAAGCCGCTCTTTGATTTCCGCAATCTCTTCTCCGCCGAATTTATCCAAAAGCTTTAATTGATTAGCCACCGAAAGCAACTCGAAATGTTCGCTTTGACCATGCACGTCAACAAGCTTTGCCGTAATCTTTTTAAGCATTCCCACAGTTGCGGAATTACCGTTAATTTTTATGGAAGTTTTTCCCGTAACGGAAAAACGACGCGAAATTATAAGTACTTCCTCCGCGTCGAATTCAAACTCTTCCAGAATATTTTTTATCCCGTTGTTTCCGCTAACGTCGAATTCAGCGGTCACGGAACACTCTTCCGCGCCGTTTCTTACCAAAGAACGTTCGGGCTTTGCTCCAAGCACAAAGTTTAACGCTTCAATGATAACGGATTTACCAGAACCCGTTTCGCCGGACATGACGTTTAACCCTTCGGCAAAAGATATTTGCGCCTCGTCTATAAGCGCAAAGTTTTTAACGGTAAGTATTTCAATCATTAAAGCGTCCTCAACGTTTTTACTATTCTTTCCGCATCGGCAGGCGTTCTCGAAACAACAAGCAAGGTATCGTCTCCCGCAACGGTGCCGAGAATCCCCTCTATGTTAAGCTGGTCTATAACGCTTCCCGCGGAAGAACCGTTTCCGCTGATGGTTTTTATAACGATTAAATTACCCGCAATGTCTATGGATTTGGTTATGTGAGTAAAAATATCGATGATTTTAGGGGAAACTTCGCCGTAACCGACGGAAGGCTTCACGTATTTAGAACGCTTTTTGCGCCCCTCGCCCTTTATTAAATTCAGCTCTCTTATGTCGCGAGAAACAGTCGCCTGCGACACGTCGTGTCCCATGGAAATTAAAATTTCCGTCAATTCTTCTTGCGTACCGATTTCGTTGTTTTCCACAAGCTCCGAAATTAGTTTTAATCTTTCTTTCTTCGTCATAGCCTTTCGTCCGGTCTGTCCTTTAATTTTTCCGTTAGCCTGTCGAAAAAGTTAAAGGTTTTCCTCCTTAAAAATATTGTAGAATTCCGTGCTTTTACTATTTCTACCCTTTCTCCCTTATTCATAACCTCAACCATTTTCCCGTCTATCACAAGCGCGGCGTTATCGCCCGCAAGCAGAGATATAACGCTTTTAGAAGCCGAAGAATACACCACCGGTCTTTGAGAAAACGAATGAGCCGCTATCGGCGCAATCAAAAAAGCGTTTATCCCCGGCGCAAGAATGGCCCCGCCCGCGGACAGCGAATACGCCGTAGAGCCGGTAGGCGTTGCCACTATAACGCCGTCGCCGCAAATCGTATCCACCTTCACGTCGTCTATCTCAACGCCCGCAGTCAACACCGCGCCGTGCATATCGTTATATAGCCTTTGAACTACGGCGTCGTTCAGCGCATAATATTCCTTACCTCTGAATCTTACGAGAAGCGTTGCGCGCAGATCTTGCACGAGTTCTCCCGCCAAAAACATTCTCACCGCTTCGGGAATTTCGGGACGCTCGAACTCGCTTAAAAAGCCGAGCTTACCCGCGTTTATCCCGACAATGGGAACGCCGTTAACGTTCGCGTATTCGGTTCGCCGCAAAATCGTTCCGTCTCCGCCGATAACGAAAACACCGTCGTAATGCGTTTCCGGAACCTTATCGTCAAGCCCTATCAAATCGTATTCCGCTCCGCGCGACGAAAGCTCTTTTTCCAGACAATCAAGACACAGCCCTCCGGGGTCCTTTTCGGGGTTACAATAAATTAAAACCTTCATATATCCTCTTTTTGCCGTTTTTGGCAAAAAACGTTTTACAGTCTATTATTTCGTTCGCAAAAATCAAATAAATTTTCAAAAGCCGGAATTTTCCCGCTTTCTTTTTTAGCGTAAATAAGAAATTCCGAGTTTTTATCCCTATGCCTCGGGGCGGAAGTTATGCCGATAGGAACAAAACCGCAATCAACAACCGCGTCGTAAACCTTTTTGCAGGCGGCTTTAACAACCGATTTATCCCTGATAATGCCGTTTTTATAACGCGCTTTTTTTTCGTTTTCAAACTGCGGTTTAATCAGCAAAACGATTCTCGCGCCATCGCTTAATAACTCATAAAAAACGGGCAACACTACCGTAGCGGAAATAAAACTTAAATCGGCGGTTAAAATATCCGGACTTTCAAAAAAATCGGAAACCGATAAATCCTTTGCGTTTTTGATAATCCGAACCACTCGCTCGTCCGCTTTTAGCTTCGGGTGCAAAAGATTATCGTTCAAATCGACCGCAAAAACGCGCCTTGCCCCGCGCTGCAAAAGACAATCGGTAAAACCTCCCGTACTCGCGCCGATATCCGTCGCAACAAGCCCCGATACGTTGACGTCGAAGTCTTTTATCGCCTTTGAAAGCTTAAACCCGCCAAGTGAAACGAAAGCTTCTTCGCAAACTCGCTCGATTACATGTTCCTCAAACTCTTCCACTTCAGAAGAGGGTTTTGTAACAAGCTTGCCG
>CAKQEE010000030.1 GCA_934230055.1 uncultured Clostridia bacterium | reverse complement strand
TTCAAAGTGCGAGTAGCATCGCCGGCACTATGCGCTTGACTTGTTATCAAGATTTTATAAAAAATCTAAATTTGTTTTTTCCGCAACCTTTTCCGTATAAGGCTTAATAATCCCATTGCGGAATATATTGCGTTCCCGTGCTTTCTCTCTTTTGGTAATACATTTTTTCAATCCCCAAAGAAATGGCGTAGTCTATAACCCTTTCGTATTCTCTTGCCGTAACGGGGCGTTGCAACTCGGGAAAGTTTTGTATATCGCCGAACGGGGTGTACTGGCTCATAACGTTTACGTACGCTTTGTCTTTTATTTGCGCAAAGTTTTCGAGAACTTTTTTGCTATCCGCCACGCATTGCGGAAGCACGAGGTGTCTAACAATCGTTCCGCTTTTCATCATTCCGTCGTCGCCGAAAACGAGCGGTTTTTCGCTCATTATTTTAACGGCGGCAAAAGACTTTTCAAAGTAATCTTTAATTCCCGTATAACGCTCGGAGAGGGCGGGGGAAAAGAATTTCAGATCGGGCAGAAAAACGTCTACATACGGGAAAAGTTTTTCTATAATTTCCGTGCGCTCGTATCCGTGCGTGTTGTATACCACGGGGATTTTAGGGCGATAAATATTTAAAGCCCGAATAATTTTATCGGAATATTGAGTGGGGCTGACAAGGTTGATATTGTGCGCGCCGAGCTTTTCCAGCTTCGCAAAAATATCCGCAAGCTCCGCTACCGTAATATCTTTACCGCGCAGGTTTCGGGAAAGCTCGTAGTTCTGGCAGAACACGCATTTAAGAGAACACCCGCAGAAAAATATCGTGCCGCTGCCTTTTTTTCCCGAAATCACGGGTTCTTCAAAAAAATGCAACCCGTATCTTGCTATGCGTATAGAGTCCGCCGCGCCGCACCTGCCGAGCTTGTTTATTCTGTCCGCACCGCAACGGACGGGACAAAGCTCGCACTTCGACGAGGGGAACTCGGCGCGATTTGCCTCGCCGCATTCGTCTCCGTTATTAAAGTCGTTTTCAACGCAGCCCTCTGCGCGGTTTTTAACGCCGTTTCTAACAAGGCTTTCCGCACGATTTTCCGCGGAATTTTCTGCTCGGCTCATTCTAATTCAAACGCTCCTGTATAGAGCTGGTAGTATTTGCCGCCTTTCGCTATAAGCTCGTCGTGAGAGCCTCTTTCTATAATCCTGCCGTGTTCGAGAACCATAATAACGTCCGAATTCTGTACGGTAGAAAGTCTGTGCGCGATAACGAAAACCGTTCTGCCTTCCATAAGTCTGTCCGTGCCTTTTTGAACGAGTGCCTCGGTACGCGTATCGATCGAAGACGTAGCTTCGTCCATAATCATAACGGGCGCGTCTTTAACCGCCGCGCGGGCAATGGAAAGAAGCTGTCTTTGACCTTGCGAAAGGTTTGCACCGTCGGAGGTGAGCATCGTGTCGTAGCCCTGCGGAAGTCTTCTTATAAAGTCGTCCGCGTAAGCAAGTTTTGCGGCGGCGATACATTCTTCGTCCGTGGCGTTAAGCCTTCCGTAACGAATGTTTTCCATAACGGTACCGGTAAACAGGTTGGTGTCCTGCAAAACTATGCCGAGCGAGCGACGAAGGTCGGCTTTTTTGATTTTGTTTATGTTAATTCCGTCGTAGCGAATTTTGCCGTCCGCAATATCGTAAAACCTGTTTATAAGGTTTGTGCTAGTGGTTTTGCCTGCGCCCGTCGCGCCGACGAACGCCACTTTCTGACCGGGGTGCGCGTACAGCGAAACGTCGTGAAGAACGATTTTTTCGGGAACGTATCCGAAGTCTACGTCGAACATCTGAATATCGCCTTTAAGTTCCGTATAGGTAATGGTTCCTTCTGCTTTGTGGGGGTGCTTCCAAGCCCAGTGTCCCGTGCGTTCTTCACATTCGTGAATAGTGCCGTCCTCGTCTATTCTGCATCTTACGAGGGTAACGTAGCCGTCGTCCGTTTCGGGCTGTTCGTCCATAAGTCCGAAAATTCTGGAAGCTCCCGCAAGCCCCATAACGAAAGAGTTAAGCTGTTGAGAGGTTTGCGAAATTTGCCCCGCGAACTGCTTGCTTATGGGCAGGAAAACCATAATAATCGCAACGTATCCCGCCGCGTTAAGGCTTTCCATACCGGTGATCGAGAGGTTAGGCGTACCCGATATTGCGAGTATGCCGCCGACGAACGCCACGAGAACGTATAAAAGGTTGCCGAGGTTTCCGAGAATAGGCATAAGAACGTTCGCGTAAGCGTGCGCTTTGTGCGCGTCGTTAAAAAGCCGTTCGTTCTTTTGGTCGAAGCCCGCTTTTGATTCCTCTTCGTGGCAGAAAACTTTAATAACCTTTTGTCCGTTCATCATTTCCTGAACGTAGCCCTCTTCTTCGCCGATAGACTGTTGCTGGCGCATAAAATATTTCGCGCTCTTTCCGCCGATAGACTTCGTTACGAGGAACATAAGGAATATTCCGAAGAAGATGACGAGTGAAAGCCATATGCTCGACTGAACCATTAAAACGAGCAACGTCACGATGGAAATAGAGGAGGATAAGAGGTTAGGTATAGATTGCGAAACGAGCTGACGGAGCGCGTCCGTGTCGTTCGTGTAAACGCTCATTATATCGCCCGTTTTGTGCGTGTCGAAAAAGCGTATCGGATAAGACTGCATTCTTCCGAAAATGGAAGTTCTTATCTGATGCAAAAACGTTTGCGTAAGTATAGCCATAAGGCGGGTGTAGAAAAATGAAGCGAGTATTCCCGAAAGGTAAACGCATATCATTATGATGAATATGTTAAGAAGAGTGGGAAAAATCTGATTCCACGCGCCTTCCGTTCCCGCCTCGGGGATAAGTCTCAAGCCTTTTCCCACCGTGCTTAAAACGTTTTTAAGAAATTCTGAGGACATAACGCTCGTTATCGCGCTTATAACAAGGCAAACGAGTATTATGGCTACGAGTCCTTTATTGTTTTTTACAAGCATGGAAAGAAGCCGTTTAAGCGTTCCCTTTTTCGCGCTTCTGTCCGCCCCCTGCGAAACGCCCGCGCCGTGACGAGCGGTTGCTCTTTGCATTCTCGGCATAGTTATTTCGCCTCCTTGTTCTGCGAATAGTAAAGCTCCTGATAAATCTCGTTGGAAGCAAGAAGTTCTTCGTGCGAGCCGCACGCAATGATTCTTCCGCCGTCCATAATCAGAATCTTGTCGGCTTCCTGTACGGAAGCTATTCTTTGCGCTATGATGATTTTAGTTGTTTCGGGTATATACTTTTTAAGTGAAGCCCTTATCATTGCGTCGGTCTTGGTGTCCACGGCGGAAGTAGAGTCGTCGAGGATAAGAATTTTCGGCTTTTTAAGAAGCGCGCGCGCAATGCAAAGTCTTTGTTTTTGTCCGCCCGAAACGTTCACGCCGCCTTGTTCTATATAGCTGTCGTATCCTTGCGGGAAGCCGCTTATAAATTCGTCCGCCTGCGCAAGCTTGCACGCGTGAATGATCTCTTCGTCCGTCGCGTTCTTATCGCCCCAGCGCATATTTTCTTTTATAGTGCCGGAAAAAAGCACGTTCTTTTGTAAAACCATTGCAACGGAGTTACGCAGAACTTCGAGGTCGTAATCCTTAACGTTTACGCCGCCGACGGTAACTTCGCCTTCGCTCGCGTCGTAAAGACGAGGGATAAGCTGTACTAGCGAGGTTTTGCTCGAACCGGTGGAGCCTATAATGCCCACCGTTTCGCCGCTTTTGATATCGAGAGTGATGCCCGACAGGGCAAACTTTTCCGCGGCTGCCGAGTATTTAAAATTAACGTTTTTAAAAGAGATGCTTCCGTCTTTAACTTCGGTAACGGCGTTTTCGGGCGATACTATGGAGCTTTCTTCTTTAAGGACTTCCGTAATACGTTCCGCGCACGCGTAAGACATTAAAATCATAACCAGAATCATAGAAACCATCATAAGGCTCATAAGAATCTGAAAAGAATAGGTCATAAAACTTTGAAGCTCGGTAAGCTGCAACGCCGCTTGATTAGAACTGATAATAAGGTATGAACCGACTATATAAATGGCGATAATGCCGAAGTATACGCAGAAGTTCATCAAGGGCGTGTTCATCGCAACCAGCTTTTCCGCTTTTACAAAATCCTCTTTGACGCTCGAAGAAGCCTTGTCGAATTTCTTTATTTCAAAATCTTCGCGTACGTAAGACTTAACGACTCGCATACCGCGAACGTTTTCCTCCACCGATTCGTTAAGCGCGTCGTACCTTTTAAAAATACGGTTAAAGAAGGGTATAGCCTTCGTCATGATAAAGAACAGTCCGAGCGCGAGGATAGGCGCGGTGCAAAGGAAGATGAGAGCCATGGTGGAGTTAATGGAAAACGCCATAACCATAGAGAAGATAAGCATGAACGGCGCGCGAACGGCTGTTCTTATTATCATCATATAGCTCATTTCCACGTTGGTAACGTCTGTCGTAAGTCTCGTAACCAAGCTCGAAGTGGAAAATTTGTCTATATTCGAAAAAGAGAAATCCTGAATTTTGCCGTACAGGTCTTTTCTCAGGTTCTTTGCAAATCCGCTGGAAGCCTTTGCACAGAATTTACCGCTTAAAACGCCGCATATAAGCGATAAAAACGCAAGCGCGATAAGTATCAGCCCGAAGTCTACGATTATAAGCATAAGGTCGGGGGATTCGCTCCCTCCCGATAAAAAATTCACGATTTTGGGAACAAGAGGATTCGGCGAGTCGTTCTGACCGGAAATGTATTCGAGGGTGTTCAATAAAAGCGTCATCATCCACGGGATAAGACACTCGAAAATAACCTCTAACATAACGAATATGGGCGCCAGAAGAGATGGCTTTTTGTACTCTCTCACAGAATTGCCGAGCGTTGATAAAATCGTTTTCAAACCGAATTTGTTTTTTGTATTTTTCACGGTTTTTTCCATTTATTCGCTCCTTTTCGTTTTCGATTAAACGCAACTAATTTACGCCGCGAAACTTGAAACGACATTGAAATTTCGTTTAAGTTTTATAAATGTTCGCAAACAATATATACGCGCGCGCATTACACTATATTTTAACTCAATAAAATTTAGTTGTCAACGATTTATCCTTTGCATTTTTATTGACATAAAAGCGCATAAATGATAAAATATATCGGTATAATTATCGAATGAAAAACTAAGGATTGAAATGAGACATTTTTTTACGAGCGAAAGCGTTACTTCCGGTCATCCGGACAAGGTTTGCGATCAGGTCGCGGACGCGATTTTAGACGCGTATCTTAAAGAGGACCCGCAGTCCCGCGTTGCGTGCGAAGTTTGCGCTTCCAGCGATTATTTAATGATTTTCGGAGAAATAACCTCCAAAGCGAAGGTAGACGTTAAAGCCGTTGCGAAAAAGGTTATAGAAGATATAGGCTATACCGAAAAGGGCATGGGTTTTTCCGCGGCGAAAGTTAAAATAGTAGTAAAGCTTAATCGTCAAAGCGCTGATATAGCGCTCGGCGTAGATAATTCCGCGGAAAGTGTTTCGGGAGACGATTACGATAAAACGGGCGCGGGTGATCAGGGACTTATGTTCGGCTATGCCTGCAAGGAAACGGAAGAGCTTATGCCGCTCCCCATAATTTTGTCGCATAAAATGTGCAAAAAGCTCGAAGACGTGCGAAAGAGCGGAAAGCTTTCCTATCTCCGTCCGGACGGAAAGGGGCAGATTACGGTAGAGTACGAGGATAAAAAGGTTAAAAGGATAGAAGCCGTAGTTTTATCTTCTCAACACAACGATGAAGTTTCTACCGAAGCTTTAAGAAACGACCTAAAAAAATACGTTATAGACGAAGTTCTTCCCAAGGATTTGGTAGACGAAAATACCAAATACTATATCAACCCCACGGGGCGTTTCGAGATAGGCGGTCCCGCGGGCGACTCGGGGCTTACGGGAAGAAAAATCATAGTGGATACCTACGGCGGAAGATGTCCTCACGGCGGCGGATCGTTCTCCGGAAAAGACGCTACCAAGGTAGACAGAAGCGCGACCTATATGGCAAGATATATCGCTAAAAACGTGGTTGCGGCGGGGCTTGCGGAAGAATGTCAGCTTCAATTCGCATACGCGATAGGCAGAGCGAGACCGGTTTCCGTGCTGGTAAGCACATTCGGCACGGGCAAGGTATCGGACGAGACTCTGGCGGACATAATCGTTAAAGAGTTCGATCTTCGCCCCGCGGCGATTATAGATACGCTGGAATTAAGAAAACCCGTGTTCGGCAAAACCGCTTCTTACGGTCATTTCGGAAGAGAAGGTTTTTCGTGGGAAAGAACGGACGCGGCGGAACGCCTTAAAAAGTATCTCGGATAATGTCTTTTTTATCGCGAATCGGCGCGTTTTTCCGTAAATACTTTTTTAATCCGAAATGGCGGTGTCTTTCTTGCGGCAAAGAAATTTTCGACGGCGAGTATTTTTGCGACGAGTGCGCCGCAAAGCTTCCGATAAGAGAGGGAGCGATATGCGCGCATTGCGGAAGGGCTTCTTTTGTTCCGACCGAGTATTGCGATACCTGTAAAGGAAAGCTTACCGCGATAGACAAGGGAAGAAGCGCGTTCGAGTACGATAAACCGATAAGCGGGCTTATAAAAAGGGCGAAGTACGAAGGCGAAAAGTATATTTTAACAGCTTTTGCGGAATATCTTGCGCTCACGTGCTTCAAAAATTATTTAGCCGCGGATTTCATAGCGTACGTTCCGATGACCGAAAAGGCGGAGAAAAAGCGCGGCTTCAATCACGGCAGAATTCTTGCGGAAAAGACCGCGGAAATAATAAATATTCCCGTTAAGGAATGTCTTATAAAAACGAGGGAAACCAAAAGACAGGCAAAGCTTAACGGCGAGCAAAGAAGGAAAAATCTTATCGGGGCGTTCAAGGTTATCGATAAGTCTGCGGTAAAAGATAAAACCGCGCTTATTATAGACGACGTTACTACCACGGGCGCAACGGCGGAAGCGATTGCGGAGGCTTTGAAAAAGGCGGGCGCGCGTTCCGTTCTGCTTGCTACGGTAGCGGGCGTTTCGTTTATAAAAGATAAGAAAACAGTTAAAAAATAAGGAGCAGAAAATGGGATTATTTCGTTATATTCTCGGCGGAGAAAGCAGAAGAAATCTTCGCAAACTCGACAGGCTTTCAAACGAGGTTTTAAGTAAGGAACCGATATATTCGGCAATGACGGACGAAGAGCTTCGCGGACAAACGGAAGTGTTTAAAAATCGTTTGGCAAATGGCGAAACTCTCGACGATATTTTAACGGACGCGTTCGCCGCGGTAAGAGAAGCCGCGTACCGCGTTCTCGGAATGAAGCATTATAAAGTGCAGATAATCGGCGGTATCTGTTTGCATCAGGGCAGAGTTGCCGAAATGAAAACGGGTGAAGGTAAAACGCTCGTCGCAACCCTTCCCGCGTATCTTAACGCGCTTTCGGGCAAAGGCGTTCATATAGTCACCGTAAACGACTACCTCGCCTCGCGTGACGCGGAGTGGATGGGAAAGGTTTATAAATTTATGGGACTTACCGTCGGAGTGGCGGTTTCCGGTATGGAAGACGAGGATAAAAAAGCGGCTTATGCTTGCGATATTACCTACGGAACCAACAACGAAATGGGCTTCGATTATTTAAGAGACAATCTTAAAAGCCGTTTGGAACAAATGGTACAAAGAGAGCTTAATTTCGCTATCGTAGACGAAGTGGACTCTATCTTAATCGACGAAGCGAGAACGCCTCTTATTATTTCGGGCAGAGGGCAGGAGTCGAGCGAAAAATATACGACCGCAAATAAGTTTGTAAAAACGCTCGTTCTTGACAAAGACTTTACCATAGACATCAAGGAAAAGACGGTGCAGATAACCGAGTCGGGTGCAAAAAAAGCCGAGCAATTCTTTGGTCTTGCAAGCTTTTCCGATATAGAAAACGCCGCTTTGTCTCACCACATTCAGCAGGCGCTCAAAGCAAACTATATTTTTAAGCGCGATAACGATTACGTCGTTTCGGACGGCGAAGTTATTATTGTAGACGAATTTACAGGCCGTCTTATGATCGGCAGAAGATATTCGGACGGTTTGCATCAGGCTATCGAAGCAAAAGAAGGCGTTAAAATCCGTAACGAAAACAAAACTTATGCAACGATTACTTTCCAGAATTATTTCAGACTTTACAAAAAGCTTTCTGGTATGACGGGTACCGCTAAATCCGAAGAAGAGGAATTCCGCGCGATTTACGGTCTTGACGTTCTGGAAATTCCCACTAACAAACCGGTTGCGAGAATAGATGCTCCCGACATTATATACAAAACGGTAAACGGCAAGAATCACGCTATTATCGAAGAAATTGCCGCGCGCCACGAAAAAGGTCAACCCGTCCTCGTCGGTACGGTAACGGTAGAAAAATCGGAGGAGATAAGCAAGCTTCTTATTAAAAAGGGTATTAAGCATAACGTTCTTAACGCTAAAAACCACGCGCGCGAAGCGGATATAGTCGCGCAGGCAGGTCGTTACGGCGCGGTTACCATTGCAACCAACATGGCGGGGCGCGGAACGGATATTCTTCTCGGCGGCAACCCCGAATTTATGGCAAAGCGCAAGCTTCGCGAAGAGGGCGTTGCGGAAGACGTTATAGATCTTGCCACCTCCTTTATTTCGGAAATTCCCGATGACGTTAAGGCTGTAAGAGAGCATTACCGCGAGGTTTACGCAAAATATAAAGAGCAGACGGACGCGGAAAAAATAAAAGTTACCGAAGCCGGCGGCTTGCACATTCTCGGCACCGAACGCCACGAATCCCGCCGTATAGACAACCAGCTTCGCGGAAGAAGCGGTCGTCAGGGCGATCCGGGTTCTTCCGTATTCTTCATTTCTCTCGAAGACGATTTGGCAAAGCGTTTCGGCGGCGAAAGAATGACCAGAGTATACGAGATGTTCAAGATAGACGAAAATCAGCCGATGCAGTCTAAAATGCTTTCGAGGTCGATAGAAAACGCACAGCGCGCGATAGAGGGCAGGAACTTCGGTATAAGAAAACACGTTCTCGAATACGACGACGTTATGAACAAACAGCGCGAGGTTATGTACGCCGAGCGTATGAAAGTCATAAAGGACGAAAACGTTCACGAGGATATATTAAAGCTTATTCCCGATTTCGTAAGATACATCGTCGGCACCGTAGTGAATAACGGAAACAAACCCGAAACGTGGGACTTAGATGCTCTTAACAACGCTATCGAATTAAAGCTTCTTCCCAAGGGCAGTAACTTTATAACCAAAGAAAGAGCGGAAAACTGGGATTTCGATTATCTTATCGAGCAACTCGTAAAAGAAACGATAGACGTTTACGAAGCAAAAATCGAACGATATAAAGAAGAGGGAGTAAACTTCTCCGAAGTCGAAAGGGTAGTCCTTCTTAAAAACATAGACGGCAAGTGGATAGATCATATCGACGCGATGGATCAGTTGCGTAAAGGTATATCGCTCCGCGGCTACGGCAACGTAGACCCCGTTCTCGAATATAAAAAAGAGGGCTTCGAGATGTTCGAGGATTTAACCGCCGCCATTCAGGACGACACGGTTACCTTGCTTTTGAAAGCTGAACTTCGCAGAGTTCCTCAGGAAAAGCCCGAAGAACCGAAAAATTTGTCTACTAATCAGGAGGGCGCGGCTCCCGTCGTAAGAAAGGCGAAGCAGAACATAGGCAGAAACGATCCGTGTCCTTGCGGAAGCGGCAAAAAGTATAAAAATTGCTGCGGTCAGGGCAAATAAGCGGCGGGAAAAATTCGCCGAGAACGATATACGTATTTAAATTAAAAGTCGAGGACGGTATTATGATTAAAACCGAAGAATACAGGCAAAGGATAAAAGACTTGCGCCTTATTTTAACAGAGGCAGGACACTCTCTTTGACGTCGATAAGTTAAGAGCGGAGTTAAAGGAAAAAACCGAACTTTCCGAAAAGCCCGAAATCTTTTTGGACCTTGCTAAATCCCAACAAATTTCAAAGGAAATAGCCGCGTTGTCCGGCAAGGTTTCCGCATTCGACAA